>CANGQQ010000048.1 GCA_947456025.1 Chitinophagaceae bacterium
ATAAGAAAATGATGAACCACTGAAAACGGAGACTCCTATAGTAAAGGCGCAATTGGATTGCGCCTTTCTTTTTTAATGGATCCGATCGCCACGGATTTCTATACGCTGAATCAACTCTTTTTCAAATTCCAGCCATTCTTTCCATCTTTTCCGCACTTGGGCTTTCGGCAAATAATATTCAGACAGATTGATGAATAATGTATAGTGTCCGGCCTCACTTTCCATGAATTTGCGGTAGAACGTACGGAGATAAGCATCATCCAAACCTTCACTCAATCGTTTGAACCGTTCGCAGCTTCGGGCTTCGATCAATGCCATGGTGAGCATTTGATCCAGAAAACGATCTTCAATATGTCCACCTTTTCTTTGAAAAGCAATCAACTCATTTACATAAAGATCTTTTCGTTGTTTGCCCAATCGGAGTCCTCTTTTATGAAGTTCGGCAAGAACTGCTCTGAAATGGCCCCATTCTTCCGTTACGATCGGACTCAATTCCACCACCATTTTTTCATATTGACTGTAGCGTTGAATCAATGAAATACAGGTTGTGGCTGCTTTTTGCTCACAATAAGCATGGTCGGTAAGAATTTCTTCAATAGAAAGGATGGTCAGGTCTACCCAGCGGGGATCGGTGGGCAGTTGCAATCCCAATATATTTTTAACCGATTCAGTTGTTTGTTCCATATTGCAAATTTACTGTACCCATAATTTAAATAATCGAACCCCGGAATTTGTTGAATGTATGCTTTTATATAATTTCATTACCTATACTTGCATTGTGAAATAGCCCCGGCGAGTATAGGATACTCTATGCGAATCATCTTTCAGGCTGTAACATGGTTTCAATTACAACATTATAAAACAGATACATGAAAATTGCATCTTTTCTGATTTCCTCAATACTTACCATTGTGCTTGTGTATGTTCTGAATCAGCCAATAGGGCCTGCTCCCGCATTCGGTAAGTTTTTAAGTCCGCAACACGGTTTCTGGCAGAATGCAGAAGCATTTGATGCTAATTACAATGCCGATCTTAAGTTGCCCGGACTCAATGGATCGGTAAATGTCTATTTTGATGAAAGGCTTGTGCCTCATATTTATTCCGATAACCAGTTGGATGCGATCTATGTACAAGGTTATTTACATGCCAAATTCCGGCTTTGGCAAATGGAATTTCAAACACATGCAGCAGCAGGAAGAATCAGTGAAGTAATCGGAGACAAGGCGTTGAATTACGATCGTGAACAACGTCGTTTGGGGATGGTCTATGCTGCGGAAAATATGCTGGAAGTTATGGAGGCAGATCCGTTAACAAAAAGTTTGTGTGATGCCTATACAGCAGGCGTCAATGCTTATATCGAATCGTTGCCCGAAAGTCAATTACCGGTTGAATACAAATTACTGGGCTACAAACCGGAGCGTTGGAATAATTTAAAAATTGCACTTTTTGTCAAGGCCATGAACAAAACACTGGCCGGTTATGCCGAAGATTTATCCTTCACGGCCGTTAAATCGTGGTTCACCAATGAGCAGATGCAATTGCTGTTTCCGGCTGTACCGGACTCTTTGGATCCGATCGTGCCAAAAGGTACGGTGTTTGATCCACCGGGAGTTCTTCCGGTTGCACCTGCCGGGAGCGACAGTGCATATTTAGGTAAAAAAGATTCTTTAACCATTCGTGAGATCGACAAACCACATCCCGATAACGGCAGTAACAATTGGGTGGTCGCCGGAAAAAAAACACAAAGTGGAGCTCCGATTTTGTGTAATGATCCGCACCTCGAATTGACCCTGCCTGCTATTTGGTATGAAATGCAAATGTCGGGTCCCGATATTAATGTCTATGGAACATCCTTCCCGGGAATTCCGGGTATTGTCATTGGTTTCAACGACAGTATTGCCTGGGGTGTAACCAATTCGCAAAGGGATGTGCGTGATTATTATGAAATTCAATTCAAAGATGCTACACGTTCGCATTACTGGTTTCAAAACCAATGGAAAGAAGCACGCTTGAGGGTGGAGACCATCAGAGTGAAGGGGAAAGCAGCTGTTTATGATACTGTGAGTTATACCATTTTTGGTCCTGTGATGTATGACGATCGTTTCAGTAACAATGCATCTGTTGGCAAAACACTGGCTGTTCGCTGGAAGGCGCATGATCCTTCCAATGAAGCTCTGGCGTTTTTCAAACTCAATCACGCAAGGAATTACAAAGAATATCTCGAAGCCATTCAGTTGTTTCAGTGTCCGGCTCAAAATTTTGTTTTTGCTTCCAAATCCGGAGATATCGCCATATGGCAACAAGGAACCTTTCCTGCTCGCTGGAATCAGCAAGGATTGTACGTTATGCCGGGTACCGACAGCAGCTACATGTGGCAGGGAATGATCCCTCAATTGGAAAATCCTCATTCCTTCAATCCCGAACAAGGTTTTTTGAGCAGCGCCAATCAGCGACCTGTGGAAGCTGCGTATCCCTATTTCATTCCGGGAGGCTACGACCTTTATCGTGGTATCACCATCAACAACCGGTTACGTGCTTTAACCGGCGTAACGGTTGAAGACATGAAACAGTTGCAGAACGACAATTACAATTCCCTTGCTGCAACAGCCAGGCCGGTCTTGTTGAAACACTTAAGCGACTCGTTATTGTCTTCGCAAGAAAAATTCTACTATGATCTTTTCAAACAGTGGAATCTTCAAAATGGATATACAGAAAAAGGCGCAACACTTTTTGTTTTATGGTACGACACGTTGATGCAAATGGTGTTTAATGATGAATTGTCTAAAATGAAAGAATTTGGTTTGTATCCCGCCGAGCGTACGCTACTGGAAGCCGTACTGCGCGATTCCGCTTTTTCTTATATTGACGACAAACGTACTCCGCAGATTGAAACCTGGAAAGATATGGTTCTTCAATCTTTCAAAGCGGTTGTTCCCAAATGTATGCAACTGGAAAAAGAACAAAAGTTGGAATGGGGTGTTTACAAGAATACAACCGTCTATCATTTACTGCGCTCTTCCCTGATGCCATTTGCGCGTACAGGTTTGCCCATTGGAGGTGGACGACATATTGTCAATGCAACACAACACAATCATGGACCGAGCTGGAAAATGATCATTCATCTGAAGCAGGAAACGGAAGCATTTGTCGTGTATCCGGGCGGACAAAGTGGAAATCCGGGAAGCCGTTATTACGATCAGTTTGTCGATACCTGGGCCAAGGGTTCTTATTATAAGGCCTGGATTTATAAAAAGGGAAACGAGTCGGATCCGGCAATCAAATGGAAGATGACTTTTTCAAAATCCTGAAACAAATCGAAAACATTTAAATACATCCAATGAAATTTTTTATTGCCCTTCTTGCAACCGTTCTTTTAAGCTATGCAGCAGGATTTTGGTTTCCGTGGTGGAGTATTACTGTAGCGTCTTTTGCAGTTGCTTTATTGATTCAACAAACACTTTTCCGATCCTTCCTGTCGGGTTTTATTGCCTTGTTTGTTTTGTGGTTTACACTTGCTTTTTATATAGATTATCAGAATCATCAAATTCTCTCGCAAAAAATAGCCGAGATTTTATTGAAGCGTCCTTCTTCCATTCTGATCGTAACAGCAACCGGTTTCGTGGCCGGGCTTTGCGGAGGTTTAGCCGCTTTATCCGGAGCTTCCTGCAGACGACTTTTCCCTCAGAATTAATTTTTTTTGAACCCGATGGCAGGTAATTTCGCAAACCATGCGTCGTTTAACCGGGATTCTGTTATGTCTGTTTATTTGTAAACTGGTTACTGCCGGAAAGATTTTCGGAAAAGTAACTACTGAAAATGGTATTGCACTTCCGTTTTCTTCTATTACCGTTCAACAAACCAATTACGGCACCTTAGCAAACAACGAAGGTGTCTATTTTTTGGAATTGAATGCCGGCACCTACACGATCATCTGTCAGCATGTTGGTTATGAACGTCGGGAACAGCGCATACAATTACATGCCAATGATTCGTTGGAACTCAATTTTGTCTTGAGTGCTCAGAAAGTATCCTTGCAGGAAATTGTAGTAAAGCCGGGTGCAGAAGATCCAGCCTATGCAATGATTCGCAATGCTATCAAAAAACGCAAACAACATCTGGAGGAACATCCCGAATATGTTTGTGATGTTTACAGTAAAGGAGTACTGAATCTGCGTGATTTCCCCTTGTCGTTCATGGGACAGAAAGTTGATTTTGAGGATGGAGATACCTCCAAACGAAAGATGATTTATTTGTCCGAAACGGTTTCAATACTTTCAAAAGGTAAAGGAGGCGATTCAAAAATTGAAGTCCTTTCTTCCCGCGTGAGCGGACAAAGTGATGGATACGGACTTGCAGGTGCCTCATTTTTCTCTTTTTATCAAAACAATGTTCAAATCAGTAATTCTTTGAATCCAAGAGGGTTTGTCTCACCGATTTCTGATCGCGCATTGCAATACTATCGTTATCGTTATGAAGGTGCTTTTTCGGAAGGAGGCATACTGATCAATCGCATTCGTGTATTCCCTAAAAGAAAGTATGAACCCTTGTTTTCAGGAGTCATCCTATTAGTAGAAGATGAGTGGCGGATCCACAGTGTTCAATTGATGCTGACCAAAGAAAATCAAATGCAACTGGCCGATACGTTACGGATCGAACAATTGTACCATCCACTTTCCACTGGTGCATGGGTCATGCAAAGTCAGGTGTTGTATCCTTCGATACGTTTTATGGGCTTTGATGCTTTTGGCAGTTTTTCGAATGTTTATAGGAATATGAACTTGCATCCGAAGTTTGAAAAAGGTTTTTTCAATCGTATTGTTCTAACCTATCAGAAGGGAAGCAATCAGCGCCCGTTGGATTATTGGGATCGTATCCGCCCCTTGCCACTAACCCGTGAAGAACGGACGGATTACTTAAAAAAAGACAGTCTGGAGCAACGAAGAAAAGACCCGGTTTATCTGGATTCGATTGACCGTATTCAAAACCGGATCAAGCCGGTATCTCTTTTACTCACCGGAAAAACATTGAATTGGCAACGTACGAAAACCAGTTTGGAACTGCCCGCATTGATTCAGGTCGTTGGTTTTAATACGGTAGAGGGCGCTGTTCTTGATCTCCCCTTCAAATGGATGAGGGAATTCAAAAATCAAAAACGATTGGTTTTCGCTCCGCATCTACGCTATGGATTTACAAGTCGTACCGTTTATGGATGGGGCACCGTGCGCTATGCCTCTAAATCCGATTATGGCTTTGCTGTCGCTGTTTCCGGAGGGAAACGTGTATTTCAATTCAACAACGACAATCCGATTGAACCGCTTCAGAATACCATTTCGTCTTTGTTGTATAAAAATAATTTCATGAAGTTGTACGCGGCAGCTTATGCACGTATTTCATTCAGCAAAGGAGTGGGGCATGGATTTTCGATCTACGGTTCGTTGCAATATCAGGACCGGAACCCTTTACAAAACCGAACAGATTACAGCTGGACGAAACGGGCAAAGCCATATACTGTCAATTTTCCCGATGAGCTTTCTGCAAACCCCTTTGTCCGTCACCAGGCATTCTTCATCACAGGTGGAATCAATTGGCAACCGGGAGCCGGTTACATTTCCCTTCCCGACCGTATGATCAATACAGGATCAAAGTGGCCGATTTTTACATTACAGTATAAAAAAGGTATTCAATCCATAGCAGGAAGTGATGTTGATTATGATCAATGGATGTTTAGGGTTTATGATCAAGTCAATCTGAAACTGGCAGGACGTTTCGACTATAAGGTTCAGACCGGTGGTTTTCTCAATGCGTCGAGAGCAGAGTTGCCCGATATGCAGCATTTTCCCGGTAACCGCTTGTACAAGTCAACTGATTTTCTTTCGGCATTTCAACTGGTTTCCTATTACGCCTTTAGCAATACAGCCGCCCGTTCCCTTACTTTATTTGGCGAACATCATTTCAACGGATTGTTTACCAATAAAATACCGGTGTTTAAATCCTTGAACTGGAATTTGATTGCCGGAGGAAGTTGCCTCTTGTATCCTTCTGTATCGTATGCCGAGTGGCATGTTGGATTCGAAAACATCTTTCGGTTTTTCCGTGTTGATCTTGTTTCAGGTTACCTGAATGGTCAAAGACTAACTCCGGAATTCCGTATTGGTTCGTCCATTTCAATTGGAGGCGCAGCCGATTGATGATTTTCGTATTTTTGCCCTGCTTTGGAATTTTGCCCAACCTGCAATTGGGGTTCTGAGCAATCGGTTCTAATCGAATCGACAGAATTAAAATTCATACATATGGCACTACTACACAATCGAGTTTCGCGTAAGGAACTCAAACAACGCATTCTGGAAGATCCCACTCCAAGAACTACTATTTCCTTCTATTGTTATTTCCCGATTGAAGATCCGGAAACCTTCAGAAATGAACTGTACCAGTCGTTCAAGCAATTGGATGTTTACGGACGTATCTATGTTGCTCATGAAGGAATCAATGCCCAAATGAGTGTTCCTACAAAAAATGTTGAGGCATTTCGTTCCTGTTTGTACGCCATCGGTCCTTTAAATGGATTGCGTTTGAATATTGCTGTTGATGATGACGGGAAAAGTTTTTACGTTCTGGATATCAAGGTACGCTCCAAAATTGTAGCAGATGGAATTAATGACCCATCCTTTGATATGCAGCGTAAAGGGAAATACGTTAATGCGGAAGCGTTTAACCGGCTCACGGCCGATGAAAATACGGTGGTTATTGACATGCGCAATCATTACGAATATGAAGTGGGGCATTTTGAAAAGGCCATCGAAATTCCCAGCGATACGTTTCGGGAACAGTTGCCGATGGCAGCAGATATGATGCAGGATGACAAGGAGAAAAATATCATCATGTATTGTACCGGAGGCATCCGTTGTGAAAAGGCTAGTGCTTATATGCTGCACAAGGGATTTAAAAATGTTTATCACCTGGAAGGCGGTATCATCCACTATGTGAATGAAGTGAAACAAATGGGATTGCAAAATAAGTTTCACGGCAAAAATTTTGTTTTTGATCAACGTTTGGGAGAGCGTGTAACCGAAGAGATCATTTCAGTTTGTCATCAATGCGGACAACCTGCCGATACACATGTGAATTGCGTGAACGATGCCTGTCATTTATTATTCATTCAATGTGACGAGTGCAACAAAAAGATGAAAGGCACCTGTTCAAAAGAGTGTTATGACTTCATTCATTTACCCGTTGAACAGCAAAAAATGTTGCGTGCAGGCAAAGACAAAGGCAGAAACATTTTTAATAAATCCCGGGCCGTTCGTTTGCGACCACGCTTGGGAAAGGATCTCTGATGCTTAGATCAAATGATGCTTTTTGAGCGCAGCAACCGTTAATTCGTAGGTTTCTGTATCCGACAATTCCATAGGAACGAAAGGAGAACCGATCACCTGTTCATATAATTCGATGTAACGGTTCGAAATAGTTTGAATCCATTCGTCGGACATATCCGGCACTTGTTGCCCTTCTTTTCCCATGAAGTTATTTGCAATCAGCCATTCTCTCACGAATTCTTTGCTGAGTTGTTTTTGACGTTCTCCTTTTAACTGACGTTCCTCAAATCCATCGGCATAAAAATAACGGGAACTATCGGGCGTGTGAATTTCATCCATTAAGTAAATCGTGTCTCCGATTTTTCCGAATTCATATTTGGTATCGGCCAGAATCAAACCCTGTTTCTGCGCTAATTCTTTTCCGCGTTCAAATAATTGGAGTGTGTAGTTGGATAAAATCTTCCATTCGTTTTCGGTACAAAGCCCTTTACGGATGATTTCGTCGGGCGCAATATCTTCATCGTGTCCGGCATCGGCCTTAGTACTGGGTGTTATAATTGGAGTTGGGAAAAAATCATTTTCTTTTAATCCATCGGGCATAACGGCACCGCACAGCAAGCGTTCACCCGTTTGGTACGTTCGCCAGGCATGTCCCACCAGATTGCCTCTTACCACCATTTCAATTTTAAACGGCGTACATCTTTTTCCGATGCTCACGTTCGGTGCAGGAACATCGATCAGCCAATTAGGGCAAATGGATTCGGTCGCTTTGAGCATATACGCAGCGATCTGATTCAATACTTGTCCCTTAAAAGGAATAGGGCGGGGCAGGATGACATCAAAAGCGGAAATCCGGTTGCTGGCCACCATTACGAGTGTAGCATCACCAATGGAATACACATCACGCACTTTGCCATGATAAACCTTATTTTGAAGAGGAAAAGTAAACGAATTCATGGGCCGAAAGTAGAATAGAGGAAGCGACCCAACAATTTATAGCTATACAAGTTATTCACATCTCGGTAACGGTTCAAAAAGAAAATTTTTGTTTCCGTTATATAATATTTATTTTGGAATGTTATTTCATTAAAACCAAAAGACCATGATGAGAAAATTACCAGGATTATTCCTGCTTTTAACGATGTGTTTGCTCGCCTTTTACAGTCAGGCTCAAAACCTTGTTGTAAAAGGAAACGTTAAAGCATCCGGTACAAAGGAAAGTATACCGGCTGTTTCAGTCAATATCAAAGGAACGTCAATTGGAACATATACCGATGAGAACGGTAATTTCAGTTTGTCGGTTTCAAAGTTTCCCATTGTTTTATCGATATCTTCTGTTGGCTATGAAAATGCCGAAGTGGCGGTTTCGGGCCCACAGGATGCATTAGAGATCACTTTAAAAGTTTCATCCGGCCTGGGTCAGGAAATTGTTGTTTCTGCAACGCGTGTTGCTACTCGTATTCTGGAATCACCGGTCTCCATTGAGCGTGTAAGTACAACAGCCATCCGCAACGCACCGTCTGCATCGTATTATGATGTGGTTGCCAACTTAAAAGGTGTGGACATGCTCACCTCATCGCTCACCTTTAAAACACCCACTACAAGAGGGTTTTCCGGAAGTGGTAACCTGCGTTTCAATCAATTGATTGATGGTATGGACAATCAGGCTCCGGGTCTCAACTTTTCGGTTGGAAGCATGGTGGGTTTATCTGAGTTGGATGTTGACAACATGGAATTGTTGCCGGGTGCATCTTCTGCATTATACGGTCCCGGCGGTATGAATGGTACGTTGCTGATTTCAAGTAAGAACCCTTTTAAATACCAGGGATTATCCGTTCAAATCAAACAAGGCGTATTGCATACCGATCAAAGATATCGTCCCGAAGCCTCTCCTTATTACAACTGGAGTGTGCGCTGGGCACAGAAACTGGGTACGAAGGCGGCCTTCAAACTCACCTCCGAATTCATTCAGGCAAAAGACTGGGTGGGTGCAGATGAACGCAATTATCTGAGAACGGGAACAACCGGATTGATTGTACCGGGAACGCGTTCAACAGACCCCAACTATGATGGTGTCAATCTTTATGGTGATGAAACGACATTAGATCTTCGTCAGATTTTAGGAGGAATTGCTGCTCAGGCACCTTTTTTGGCTCCTTTTATTGGTACGTTATCTACACAACCCATCAATGTTTCCAGAACGGGGTATAAGGAAATTGATTTGATTGACCCCTACACGGTCAATTTTAAATTAGGGGGTGCGTTCCATTATAAAATCAACCGTACAACCGAAGCGATGGTGATGGCGAACTGGGGAACAGGAAATACCGTTTACACAGGAAGCGACCGTTATTCGTTTAGAGGGTTGAACATGGGACAATACAAAGTGGAAATTAATTCGAAAAACTGGTTTTTAAGAGGATGGACCACACAGGAAAATGCAGGTCAGTCCTACAATACAACCGTAACTACCCGATTAGTAAATGAACAAATTCGTCCTACGATCACATTTACGAACGGTCAACCCACTCCAAAAACTACAGACTGGGCGGTCGTTTATGCTCAAAATTACCTGGGCGGAATGCTGTCCGGTTTAAAGAATATTGACGCGCACAATCTTGCAAGAAGTGCCGCAGATCAAGGAGCGCCAGCCGTCAACAGCGCTCAATTCAAAAAGATTTTCAATGACGTTCGGAGAGTTCCTATTTCTCAGGGAGGTGGGTTGCTGATTGACCAAACAAACCTGTATGCGATTGATGGACAATATAATTTGTCGCATATTACCGGACCCTTTGCCGATGTTTTGATTGGCGGTAATTACCGTCGTTTCGTATTGAATTCGCAAGGAACCGTGTTTGCAGATTCTGCAGGTACAATTGGCATCAACGAATACGGTGCTTATGTACAGGCAACGAAAAAACTTTTGAACGACAACCTGATACTGACTGTTTCGGGACGTTATGATAAAAATCAAAACTTCAAAGGACGCTTTACACCCAGAGCAACAGCTTTGTATAAAGTGTCTAAAAACAGCAATATTCGTTTGTCGTATCAAACAGCCTACCGTTTCCCTTCCACACAACAACAGTGGATCAATTTAGTGGTAGCAGGTGGTGTGCGTTTATTGGGAGGTGTTCAGGATTTGAAAGATTATTATAAATTCGGTTCCAATCCTGTATATACCTTAACAAGTGTATTGGGTGGGGCTCCGGTAAAAGCTTCCTTTGATGATTTCAAACCTGAGTCGGTAAGTTCTTATGAAATCGGCTATAAAGGATTGCATGCCAACGGAAAATTACTGGTAGATATCTATGGTTACTATGGTCAATATCAGAATTTTCTTGTGCGTACTTTAGTGGTACAATCCGCAACAGGAAATCCTGCTGATCTTGCAAATTCCAACACACGTTCCATTTATTCTGTGCCTGTTAACTCAAAAGAAAAAGTTTCAACTTATGGCTTCGGCTTCAGTCTGGATTACAAACTGCCGAAGAACTTTTTTGTTGCGGTCAATGCTTCATCCGATGTATTGGGCGATGTGGAACCCGGTTTCATCACGTTTTTCAATGCTCCCAAATACAGAGCGAACGTACAGGCCGGAAATTCAGGATTTGGACCTTCCAACAGTTTCAGCTTTGCTGTAGTCTACAGATGGCAGGAGCAGTTTCTGTATGAGAGTGATTTTATAACCGGTACGGTCAACCAGGTTCAAATAGTGGATGCACAAGTGAGTTATAAATTACCTAAAACAAAATCATTGTTTAAACTTGGTGCAAACAACCTGCTCAATCAATATTATGTGCAGGGTGTTGGTAATCCGTCTATCGGAGGGTTGTACTATGTGAGCTACGGGTATAATTTATAAAACTCATCCATCGTAAATTATTAAAAATCAGTTATGAAAAAATACATCGGTTTTAAAGCCATACTTCAAATCATGACCGTTTCATTGTTTTTAATGCTAACGGCATGTAACAAGGACATTGAGGCTCCGGCTCCCATACCCAGACCTACTCAGGAAAGTACTCCTACACTTGCAACAGTTTTAAACGGGTCTAATTACACGTTTTTAAAGGCAGCCGTAGATCGCGCCAGTCTGGTACCCAAAACACCAACCGTTGCACAACAACTGGCCAATCCCGAGTTTCGTTTTACGGTTTTGGCTCCTGATAACGATGCCTTCATTGCTTCAGGAATTCCCAGTATTGATGTCATCAATTCACTCCCGGTTGAACAGGTTTATGCAATTGTGCAATACCACATTTTACCGCAAATCGTTCCATCTGCCGGACTTTCTTCGGTCGCATTCCCGAATTTGCAATATCCAACTTTGCTGAATCCTGCACCTTCTGTGAGTCCGATTTTACGCCTGACTTCTTTTTTATGTAAAAACGGAGATTTGTATTGGGCGAATAACATTCCCATCATCGAGCGTGATATTCCGGTTGTGAATGGAATCATTCATCGCGTTGCTCGTGTACTCATGCCGCCATCACAATTCTTATTGGAGAAAATCAACACCGATCCCGGTTTGACGTTCTTTAAAGCAGCCATTCAACGTGCGGATAAAGATGTTCCTGCAGGAAGACGCATTCAGGATGCTTTGGCTAATATCGGTGCCAATCTTACGGTTTTTGCACCCACCGATGATGCGTTCAAAACGTTTTTAATTGGCGCCATCAGAGGCTATTTACTTTCCAATGGTGTAACCGATCCTGCGGCGGCAACTACACAGGCAACACAAATCGTAAACTTCGTTGGCCCAACCTTGTTTTCAAATCCGGAATCCATTCCCGGTATCGGACCTGATATTGCGGCTATCGTAACACCTCAATTAGCACAGGGAATTGTAGGGTATCATATTTTAGGCGCACAATCCGGAACGTTTGCACCTCCCGGTATTCGTGTGTTTTCTGTGAATATTCCTGCTGCTTCTGTGAATGTAAAAACATTGTTGAATGCTGCTTTATCTTCACATGCAGGGTTGACCTTAAGTGGAAATATAGTTGACGGGTTTACCGTAAAAGGGTTAATCAATCCAACGCCGGCTACGATCATCAAAACAGCGCCACCGGCCTTGTCCAGTGATTTAAATTATTTGAATGGCGTACTGCATAAAATTGATCAGGTATTATTGCCTTTGCCTTTGACACTTTAAGATTGGCGATTAAACCTATTTTCAATCCCGGCTTGTTTCAGGCCGGGATTTTAATTTGCTGAATTTCAGGAAGTGACGATCTTTGAGCCCGATGAAAGTGGTCTTGTTTGATACGCCCGAAAGAATTTCGCTGTATCCGTTTACGGCATTGCGACCAATAGCAGCAATTCAAATCGGTATTGACTCCATACAATCCTGGTGGGAGCACCTGCTCCATCAGCCGGTCTCTGTGCTTACAGAAGACTACCTGGAGGAACATTTCACCGTACCATCTGAAAAGGATTATTTGTACATTGATGCACGCTTGTTGCCCAACGAGGCATTCGTTGAAGCGATTCAGCAACTGCCACAAGAAACTGCATTAAAACAGAATGAACAATTATTGGCAATACGAACAACACAGTTATTGCCATTTGGATTTACAATTGATCCGCATTCGAGTCTTGATTCAAAAGCATATACAGGAGCCTTATTAAAATTGGAATTTCCTCATCAGATTGCTGAGTGGAACGCCCATTGCATCGAGCAACAATTGCCGTTGTTTTTGAAAGACAAAAAATGGGATCGCCCTTCCGACACCAACCGTATATCCGGTATAAACCGGGTATTTATTGAAGAAGGTGCGATCGTTGAACATTGCATCATCAATGCGCAAACCGGTCCGGTTTATATTGAAAAAAACAGTCTGGTGATGGAAGGAACGGTGATTCGCGGACCTTTTGTATTACTGGAAGGAGGTGTGGTTAAAATGGGCAGTAAAATCTATGGTGCAACAACCGTTGGTCGATCCTGTGCGGTAGGAGGTGAAATTAAAAACGTGGTATTTTTTGATAATGCCAACAAGGCGCATGATGGGTATTTGGGAGATGCTGTGATCGGATCCTGGTGCAATTTGGGCGCAGGAACTTCTGTTTCCAATATCAAAAATACGGCTGAACCGGTTACTTATTGGAATCCCATAATGCGTCAATGGATACATGCAGGAATCAAATGCGGCGCGTTCATTGGTGATTACAGCAAGGCTGCCATCAATACAACCATCACTACCGGAACCGTTGCGGGAATCGGTTGTAACCTTCTTGGTGTTGGTTTTCTGCCCAAATACATAGCAGATTTTACCTGGAATACGCAATCCAATGAATCCTACCATTTTGAAAAGTTTTTACGTGATGCTTCAAACTGGAAAAGGCTGAAACATCAGACACTGAGCGAACGGGAAGAAAGAATCTTAAACAATTGGTATCTACATTCTAAAAATCATACACATGGCACGTAAACAAATTGCAGCAGCAAACTGGAAAATGAATCTTACTTATCAACAAGCGCAGAGTTTGTTGGACGAACTTTTTGCACATAAAATTGAATTATCACAAGACCAATACATTGCGCTTGGAGTTCCGTTTCCTTATCTCAGTCTGGCTGTGGACAAAGTAAAAAACCTTGATCATGTAGGAATTGCAGCTCAAAACTGTTACACACAAAAATCGGGAGCCTATACCGGAGAAACCTCTGCCGAAATGATTGCCTCCTTGGGTGTACAATATGTAATTCTGGGTCATTCGGAGCGTCGCGAGTACTTTCTTGAGAGCAATCAAATGCTGACAGAAAAAATAAATATTGCATTAGCGAATGGATTAACGCCCATTTTTTGTTGTGGTGAAGCCCTTTCGATCAGAGAGGCGAATGCCCACAATGAATATGTAGGCCAACAATTACAGGAAAGTTTATTCCATTTAAGTGCCGATGAATTGAAAAAGATTGTGATTGCTTACGAACCCATTTGGGCCATTGGTACCGGTAAAACGGCTACCGCCGAACAGGCTCAGGAAATGCATGCGCATTTAAGAAAGGTTTTGGCCGATCAGTATGGATTGGAAGTGGCCTCTCAGATTCCGATTCTTTATGGGGGTAGTGTGAAAGGTTCGAATGCAAAAGAGATATTTGGTCAACCGGATGTCGATGGGGGCTTAGTAGGAGGTGCTTCGTTAAAAGCCGACGAGTTTTTGCAAGTGATTGCCGGTTTAAAATAAATTGGTTGAAAAGAAATCCGCATTTTATTCCTTTATCACATCAACATCATGATGTATTGATGGTCGTTCTTATGCTTAAAAAGGGCTTGCAGAAGGAACGTCCGATTGGTGTACTGATTGATTTCATTCTTGATTTTCAGGAAACGTTTTTAAAGCGCCATTTCCATATTGAAGAAATGGCGCTTTTCCCTTTTGCCGATCGTATTGCAGGTCTTGACAACTATCTCAATCGAATGATGCAGGAACATCGAACGCTTTCTGAACTGATCGGTCAAATTTGTACTGAACGAAAACCGGAACAGGTTCGAAACTGGGCTACACTCATGGAACAACATATTCGGTTTGAGGAACGTGTTTTGTTTCCTTTTTTAGAAACAAATCTTCCAGAGAATGATCTGGAATGCATTGGCGCTTCTTTACAATTCCAAAGGACAGATTATTGTACAAATTACCCGATTAAGTTTTGGGAATAGTTAAAACTTCATTACATGCTGCGCTCTTCTCAATCGATCATTGATGGCAATGCCCAATCCTTTG
>CANGQQ010000049.1 GCA_947456025.1 Chitinophagaceae bacterium
ATTAAGAGCGGCCGATCGGCTTGGAGTGAAAGCGGTTATGAGTGTCGATAAAAAAGGAGTGGAATAAATCCCGTTACTGCACGTTTTTTTCGATTGGAGCGAAAGTTTCGTTAACAGATCAATGTTTCGTGGCTTTTATCATCCTGTCGTTATTGCTCATGTCTTTCTTTAAAACGACGGATTCAAAGCCTTCCTGCAAAAAAAGTTGTTGCGTTTCAATGCCGAATCTTTGATTGATTTCCACATAAACAGAACCTCCCGGACTTAAATGATCTTTGCTGAAACGTGCAATTTCCCGGTAAAACAACAGGGGCATTTCATTGGGTACAAATAGGGCTTCGTGCGGTTCAAAAGAGGTGACATTCATTTCCATTTCCTCTTTTTCGTTAAGCGAAATGTATGGCGGATTGCTGACAATACATTCAAAAATACCCAATTTGTTTTGGTCGTTTTCATTGAGAAAGTCAAGTTGTTTGAATACTACCGATACGCCTAAGCGTGTAGCATTTTTTTGTGCGACGTCAAGGGCGGTAGCACTTTTGTCAATAGCAGTACAATGGGCGTGAGACAAATTCTTGGACAATGCAAGCGCAATACATCCGCTGCCGGTTCCGATATCCAAAATGTGAAGAGGTCTCCGGTTGGATGTGTCGGCTTGGTTCGTAACTGCGTCTTTAATAAATTGCGTTCCTCCGGTGAGGTCTTGTATGACCCAATCAACAAGTTCTTCTGTTTCCGGTCTGGGAATCAACACCTGTTCATTCACTTCCAGTTTGAAACCATAAAACCAGGCCTCGTTTAACACATATTGTACGGGCTTATGTGTCATTAACTGTTTCCGGTATTCGTTTAAAAGCGTCATTTGGGTGGCATCCGGTACCTTGTTGTTTGGTTGTCGTAACACAGAAATGGGTGTTTCGAACACCGATTCAAACACCCATGTTGCAATCGTAGCAGCTTCACCTTCACTGTAAATCGAAAGTAGTTCTTGCTTGAATTGCCGGAAGGCGGAGTGGATCGTCATTTTACAAATCTAATTGCTTTGGGTGAAAGACTTAATTTTGCCTTGCGATGAACACGCCCAACGAATGGTACATGCAGCGTTGTATTACGCTCGCCGAAAAAGGAGCAGGCTCCGTTGCCCCCAATCCGATGGTGGGAGCAGTACTGGTTTATCAGGATCAAATTATAGGAGAAGGATGGCATGAGCAATTTGGAACAGCACATGCCGAAGTCCGGTGCATCCAGAATGCCGAAGACAATGGTCACGGTCATTTGCTTCCGCAGTCTACAATGTATGTTTCACTGGAACCATGTGCGCACCACGGTAAAACCCCGCCCTGTTCGGATCTGATCATTCGCAAAAATATTCCGCGCGTAATCATTGGATGCAGAGACCCGTTTGTTCACGTGAACGGAAAAGGGATTGAAAAACTTCGTAACGCAGGCGTTGAGGTAGAAGAGGGTGTTTTGGAACAGGCGTGCAGACAGTTGAATAAACGATTTTTTACTTTTCATCAACAACACAGGCCTTATATCATTCTGAAATGGGCCCAGACTTCGGATGGTTTTATCGCTTCCAATAGCGCTGAACGCTTGCTGATTAGTAATGAAATTACCAATAAACGGGTACACTTATGGCGTAGCGAAGAAGCCGCCATACTGGTTGGTTCAAAAACAGCACTCAAAGACAATCCGGTACTTACCAACCGGCTGGGACATGGTGCTCAACCCATTCGTTTACTTCTCGATCGTTATCTGCAACTGCCCGCTCAATTATTTCTGCTCAGTGATGCAATGAAAACCATTGTTTTTAATACGATACGTCAGGAAACAATTGGCGCAAAAGCATTTGTACAACTGAAAGATCAAGCTTCGATTCTGCAAGAGATGATGGACGCATTGTATCAAATGAACATACAAAGTGTTTTAGTAGAAGGAGGTGCAACCCTGATCAATCAGTTTATAGCACTCAACTTGTGGGACGAAGCGAGAGTGATTACCAATCAGGAATTGGAAATAAAAAACGGACTTTCAGCACCTTTGCTGAAGTTGGCAATCAAACAAACGACTGAAACTGTTTTAAACGACCGTATTGATTATTTTACCAATCCGCTCATTGCATCGTTATAGATCGCATTTCTTTCCTTGATTGTTTCGTACTATTGCAAACCTCAATTCCAAAAGGTGCATATGAGTGAACCGGATTTTTATTTTACCATTGAAAAAACTGCTGTTGCCGAGTACAAGGACAGGGGCAGTACTTTTCTTGCATATGCATATCCCATTCAAACTACCGATGAGTTTAAGGTTCTCCTCAGACAATTAAAGGAAGAACATCCAAAGGCCAACCATCATTGTTTTGCTTACCGGTTGGGGAACGATAAAAATCTGTTCAGGGTAAGTGATGATGGCGAACCTTCGGGTAGTGCCGGTCGTCCCATCCTTGGTCAAATTGATAGTAAGCAGTTAACCCAAATCGCCGTGGTTGTTGTACGGTATTTTGGCGGTACGTTATTGGGAGTGCCCGGTCTTATTCATGCGTACAAGACGGCAACGGCTCTGGTTTTACAAATCGTCCCCATTCAACAAAAACCTATTGAAGTGGGCCATATCCTCGAGTTTGAATACAATCGCATGAATGATGTGATGATGGTCCTGAAACAATATCAATGCCGACTGGAAGATCAGGTACAGCAATTGTTTTGCAGAGTAAAAGTCGCCATTCCCCGTAGCCGATTACAAGAAGTTTTGTTCAAACTGAAAGATCTGCATGATGTTCTCATACAGAAAATAGATTAAGCTTTCCCTGTAAGTTTATACATAAGCAATCCGGCACTTTCTTTCAGTAGCGTATTCCAATGTTCCAGTGCTTCCAATGAAGGTGTTATTGCGCTCCAGAAAAGAAATGGATTGTCTACGGCTCTATAATGACAGGGGTAAGGGGTTGTTTGCAAACCTGCTTTGTTGAAAACTTCCAGCGATCTGCGAATGTGTGTTGCAGATGTGATTAAAAGAAACGGACCTTTCAATTGCAAAGAGTCAATGATTTTCTTGCTGTTCACGCCATTTTCATGGGTGTTACGGCTTTGATTATCGATGAGTATTGCTTCGTCCGGAATGCCCATCTGCACGAGTTGTTCATGCAAAAAATCGGCTTCTTTGTATTGTTGTCTGGATTTCCAGATGCTGCTGTTTCCTCCGGTAACCAGAATTTTTTTGATATGCCCCAGTTTGTAGAGTCGGACGGTTTGAATGAACCGATCGCTCGCACCTTTAAAATATCCTTGTCCCGTATTCAGGTTGAACGAACACATGCCGGTGAGAAGGATGCCAACTTCAAATTGGTCCTCGGTCTTCAGATGTACTTCGTCTGCTTCCCATGCCAGCATTGCTTTTTGAGATAGAAACGGGTTGGAGAAAACCAGAAAAACCAATAAAGAAGCGATTAGAATTCGGTTTCTTCGTGCCGGATTGCGGGTTAAAAGTGCCCAAAGGATGAGCAGTAACAGCCAGTTGAAAGGTTGTAAAAAAAAGTTGAGCGTTTTGGAAAGAATAAAAAACATGCTTCTTGGTATTGCCGATGAAGATAATCAATACTTTTTTCATTCAACGGTTGCTCATATTTCATTTTGTCGGAACTTTACAAAAACAACAAACCCATGCTGAGAAAAATTGCTCTTCTTTTATTTTTGGTGCCGCTCACGTTATCAATGAAGGCACAATTGAAAGCTAAAAACGATTGCGGCTTGATAAATGTTGATGTGTATAAAGGCTGGATCAATGATGTAAAACCCAATGCCGATCCCGAACAAATCAAGGCCAAATTGCCATGCTTTACTTTGTTTGAAAAGGAAGGAAATGAATCGAAGTGCGGAGGCGGTATATATTATGAGGATAAAGATCTGAAATTTTATATACAGCGTGAATACCTGGTTATTGGTGAGAAATTTAAAGGGAAATTATCTGTTCCCTTACTGGGGGCCTCTCAAGATGATCTGTTTGGCTGGTTTGGAAATCCTAAAGTGGCCGATCCGGGTTGGGAAGCATTTCAAACTGCTTACGGAACATTGATTGTATATTACAACGAACAGAAGAAGGTGAATAAAGTCATCATGAGCACAAAAACGACAGATGAAATTGACTTGTGCAATGAGTAGTCATAAAAAAGGGTTGAATTGCTTCAACCCTTTTTCATTTGGATTATTTTTTGAAACTGGAACTCACAAGCAGTTCTTTGCTTCCCGGAGTATACGTATAAAACCCTTCCCCGCTTTTTGCACCTAACTTACCTGCAGTCACCATATTGACCAACAGCGGACAAGGAGCATATTTGGGATTGCCAAAGCCATCGTGCAGTACTCTTAGAATGGCGAGACATACATCAAGTCCAATAAAATCGGCGAGTTGCAAAGGTCCCATCGGATGTGCCATACCGAGTTTCATAACGGTGTCAATTTCTTCTACTCCGGCAACACCTTCAAACAAACTGTAAATGGCCTCATTGATCATGGGCATTAAAATTCTGTTCGCAATAAAACCGGGGTAGTCGTTTACAACGCAAGGAATTTTACCCAGTGTTTTACTGAGTGTTACAACAGCATCTGTTACTTCTTGCTTGGTGGCGTATCCATTAATGATCTCTACCAGTTTCATAACCGGAACCGGATTCATGAAGTGCATGCCAATGACCAGTTCCGGCCTCTTGGTAACAGCAGCAATTTTAGTAATAGAGATCGATGATGTGTTTGTGGCCAAAATACATCCGGCAGGAGCTGCGGCATCCATTTGTTGAAAGATTTTCAACTTTAAGTCGGTGTTTTCAGTAGCAGCCTCTACAACAAGATCGGCGTTTTGAACGCCGTTCGACAAATCGGTAACCGTTGTTATGTTTTGCAAGGCCGCTTGTTTTTGTTCTTCCGTTGCAGTGCCTTTTGCAACTTGTCGGTCTAAGTTTTTGGTGATGGTGGCAATCGCTTTTTGTAATTGATCAGCGTTTACATCAATGAGATTTACACGAAATCCGCTTTGTGCAAAAACATGGGCAATTCCGTTTCCCATAGTTCCTGCACCAATGACAGCAATCTGTTTCATTTTATAAAATTTGATGAGAAAAAACGAAGAACGGTCCTGATTCCTGAAACACAGGTTGCTTTCCGTAATTCGGTGGGCAAAAATCGAAGTTATTGATCAAATTAAAAAATATGAGCCTGCTTCGGTTGGCCGATGTTAATATTTCTTCTTGAAATCGCCTCTTTTCCATGCTTCTATGAACTCGGCCCAAGCCGCAGGACTAAAAATGGGTTGTGGTCTAAGCTGACCACTGTAATATGAACTCCGTGCCTGGTTCCTTAGTGTATAATTGGAAGATTCAGTCCCATCTTTAGGAGTTGATTGTAAAAGGATTCGCGATTGGGCTGTTTGTGTGTTTTTTCTTGCAACTTCAATTTTATCGGCCGGGACGGACGTGTTTACAAAGTCGCGTTCAAACTGTTGTCGGTTGGGCCTCGCTTTAATAATTGTTGCCGGTAAATACACCGTGTCAACGACCATCAACTGAATGATACTGAATCGATTCCCTTCCAGGGTATGAGGTATGTTTACGGATTTGGGTTTGAAGCCAACCGAACTGAATTCAATGACGTCTCCTTTCAGTACGACGATACTAAAAACACCTTGATCGTTTGTGAACGTACCTCGATTTTGATTTTTGATTTTTACGGTTACAAGCGGAAGTCCCCGTAGGCTGTCGGCAGTCATGACAACACCATACAATTGTACCACAGAATCTTTAAGTGTTTCAAATTGAGCCCACACGAGCTTTGGGGTCGTAATAAGTGCAACGCAAAGAAGCAGCAGGATTCGTTTCATCTGCATCAAAAATAAGTTGAATCTCTGATTTGAATCAACAATTGAATGCCTTCGATGGTTATTTTTGTGCCCTCAAATAATATTTTAACAAATTTTACCAATATGACACAGGAACAAGTGCTGGAAGCTTTGAAAAATGTACAGGAGCCCGATTTGGGTAAAGATCTCGTAACCTTAAACATGATCCGGGACATAGAAATAGAAGGCAATCGGGTTTCGTTTACGGTTGTTTTAACAACTCCCGCCTGTCCAATGAAAGAGCATATGGGAAATGCCTGCAAAAATGCGATCAAGCTTCTTGTCAGTAAGGAGGCCGAAGTACAGGTGAATTTTACTTCAAATACTTCATCCAACCGAAAGGGAAATGACTCGGTATTGCCCGGTGTTAAAAACATTATTGCCGTAGTAAGTGGAAAAGGCGGAGTTGGAAAGAGTACCGTTGCGGCCAATTTTGCTTTGGCGCTGGCACAAGGGGGAGCTAAAGTAGGGTTGATGGATGCGGATATTTATGGACCATCCGTTCCTATTATGTTTGGCGTGAGAGGTGAACGGCCCATGATGACCGAAGTGAACGGCAAAGGTGTCATTGCTCCCATGGAAAAATATGGAATCAAATTCATGAGTATCGGATTGTTGGTCAATGAAAAAGATGCTATTGTATGGAGAGGTCCAATGGCCAGCAGTGCAATCAGACAATTTGTTACCGATGTTGCATGGGGTGACCTGGACTATCTTGTAATTGATATGCCCCCCGGAACCGGCGATATCCATCTTACATTGGTGCAAACGGTTCCTGTAACCGGCGCAATCGTAGTAACAACACCCCAGGATATTGCTTTGGCAGATGCTAAAAAAGCGGTAGCCATGTTTGGTCAGATACAGATTAAAGTGCCCATTATCGGGTTGGTTGAAAATATGGCCTACTTCACACCGGCCGAGTTGCCCGAAAACAAATACTACATTTTTGGTAAAGAAGGGGGTAAGCGATTGGCAGAAGAGTTTGATCTTACGTTTCTGGGTCAAATACCCTTGGTTCAAAGCATACGGGAAGGAGGCGATAACGGCACTCCCATCATGGCCGGAAATGAAACGGTGACGAAAAAAGCATTTGAAGAATTTACGGCAATGGCTGTTAGAAGTATAGCAACACGAAATGCTTCTGCTCCGGTTACAGAGGTTGTTCAAACCGCAATCTAAGTTGTGTGTTTTTATAAACCTTAAAGGCCGGGAGTTACCACAAATGCATTCCCTCGTCATGAAAGTAGTTGTTGCCTGAATTTTTTCCTTTCATGGAATAAATGTTTGCAAATCCATTCAGGACGGCAAACTTAATGTGGCCTTGCATTTTCCATAAGCAATAAGGCAGACTGATTTGATCTCTTGAACTGAACCTGCAGATCTGTTCCCACCACATCAGTTGCAGCTGTCGGCTTGCCGGAGTGTTTTTGGTTATGAAGGTAGGGGACTCATACAAGCCATATTGAACCGGCATGCCATCCCTTTTATAGAATTTCTGTTGCTCTTTGATGTTGGATCTTGAGTCCAGTCCGCATACTGCAACGGTCTTCATTTCATCGTATAAACAAGTTCGGTCCGGGTGTTTAAACAAATACAGATCGTGATCAGCTCCGTATTCCTGCAGAATCTCTTCCGGATTTGTTTTAAGTGTATGGTTCCCGTCTTCCCAAAGAATGTATTCATAATCCGGAAAATGAACAGTCGAAAGAATTTTGTAAACTTTTGCGTTTCTTCTGTTTTGATAGTAATCAATAGAAGAAAATGAGAGTGCTTTTCGTTGTTGCCAAACTTTGGTTTCATAAGTGAAGTCAACATATGCGATGTAGTCGCAATTGTCATACACCACTTGAGGGGCGTTTAAGGAATCCTTTTTGCCGGTAATGGAAGTGAGTACAAGAAAACGTTTCATTCAGGATTATTTTTTTTAATCATAATGTATCAATGGATTGTTGCGGACTCTAACGAAGCAGCGATTTCAATGAGTTTTAATACGGTGTTCCGGTTTCGGATTGTGCCGTTTGTTTTTAATGTTTTTTCAAAAAAGGTATTTGTTAGTTTGGTTTTGCCTAATCCGTTTGGGAAAGAAAGATAAATTACAGTTCCTTTTTGAATAAAGGATTCGTGATCTGCTTTCATGGATAAAATCGGCGATAGATCTATTTTTTCAGGGGCCGTTTGCAGAAACAGGAAGTACAGGCTATCGTTAGAATGGTCTTTTTCGTTCAGGTAAGGGTTGTTGTCATAAATGGTTTTAAACGTCGGGAATTCAAAAATAAAAAACGGTACATTCATTCCTGTTGCTTCCAGTAAGGCTTGTTGCAGTTTCTTTTCAAGTGATCTGGTTGCTTCTTTCTTGTATTGAAAAAGCACATTTCCACTTTGTATATAGGTTTGAATGTTTTTGAACCCGAGTTGCTCATAAATCACTTTGAGCTCTTTCATCTTGATCAGGTTTTTGCCGGATACATTGATGCCACGGAGTAGTGAAATGTAAGTTGTCATTTTTTTTGTAAAAAAAAGGTTGCCGTGTAGTTGCCCGCATTGTTCGTGGAATAAACGGATGCTTGCATTTGTATTACGGTGAAAGTACTTCATTCAATGTAAAAAAATTGCTGGAATCTGTTTTCTATGCAGACTAAATATGTAAGGCCATTCGGAATTGATATATTTGTTCGAATAAGTAGAGCAATGAACAACATCATCCAAAAAGTTACTGAAACAGTGGCATACATCCGTAGTCATTACAAGGAAGAGTCGGAGATTGGCGTGGTTTTGGGAAGCGGATTAGGTCAGTTTACGAACGAGTTGCTAATTGAAAAGGAGATCGCTTACAATGAAATTCCCAATTTTCCGGTTTCCACTGTTCAAGGTCACCAAGGTCGATTGGTGTTTGGAACATTGGAAGGGAAACGCATCGTTGTAATGGCAGGCCGGTTTCATTATTATGAAGGCTATAGCATCGCCGATGTTGTCTTTCCAATTCGGGTGATGAAGTATTTGGGTGTTCAAACACTGATCCTGAGTAACGCAGCAGGAGGGGTGCATCCCGATTTTTCGGTGGGCGACCTTATGATTATCAAGGATCATATCAGTCAGTTTACCATAAATCCGTTGATTGGATTGAATCTTGAAGAACTTGGACCCCGATTTCCGGACATGAGTGAGCCCTATAACTACGAACTGATTGAAAAGGCAAAAAGGATTGCACACCAACGTCAAATTGAAGTGCACGAAGGTGTCTATGTAGGTGTTACAGGTCCCAGTTTTGAAACACGCAGCGAATACCGAATGATACGACTTCTGGGAGGGGATGCCGTGGGTATGAGCACGGTGGCCGAAGTAA
This sequence comes from Chitinophagaceae bacterium, assembly GCA_947456025.1. Taxonomy (GTDB): domain Bacteria; phylum Bacteroidota; class Bacteroidia; order Chitinophagales; family Chitinophagaceae; genus Lacibacter. Next base: position 9,233 of record CANGQQ010000049.1, read on the forward strand.
TAGTGGCGGTTCATATGGGTTTAAAGGTGTTTGCAATGAGTGTGATAACGGATATTGGCATTCGGGAAGAAGTCAACAAAATTACACATGAGGAGGTGTTGAAGGAAGCTGCAGCTGCTGAGCCAAAAATGACGGCTATCGTTAAGCAGCTGATTCTTGAAGTTTAATTCTTCGGTCGGCATATTGAATTGGACTATTTTTGCAGGGCTTTCAAAGTCCGTGTTTTAACGAAGTCCTTTAGAGAGGCGCATCCGGACTACAAGGCGGATAGGTATGACCCGAATCATTTGCATTATTCTTTTTTCATTAGTTATCGGATCTGCATTGGCTCAAATGCCGGGGCGCGGCAATTCCAACTTGCTGCAAAACCTTCCCGGCGGTGGTCTCATGAATGGAGGTTTCGGAAACAATAACAGCGGGAGTGGGCCATTCAAAGATTCTTTGCTGCATCGTACCGGATTGGAGGATTCTGCAACGATTTCTTACCGCTTTTTAGATACGGCCCGCTACTATGTTTTAGATTCATCTGTGGGTGATTTTAGCAGAAGGTGGCCGGTTCCCTGGACTTCCGTTTTTCTTGGTAATACGGGAAGCGCTACCAGATCTCTTTTATTTAAGCCCAATTTGTATGCCGGCTGGGATGCCGGGTTCCATGCGTTTGATCCTTATATGCTTCGGATGTCGGATGTACGCTTTTATCAAACAACACGACCGTATACACAACTGAATTATATTTTAGGCAGCAAGGCAGAACAAACCATTTCCTTGTTGCATACACAAAACATCCGGCCGAACTGGAACTTTTCTCTTCACTACAATTTAATCAATGCGCCGGGGATTTTTCGAAATCAAAAAAATCATCATAATAAGTATCTTGCCAATACCTGGTATACTTCACCCAATAAAAGATATGCAATTTATTTTGCAGGGATACGCAATACGATTGGCGCAACTGAGAATGGAGGTTTGAAAAATGTCAGTCTGCTCGACAGTACACCCACATTTTCCGATCGATTCAATATTCCGACTAATTTTGGCGGTACAGCATTTCAGCAACAGAGTTTTCTGAATAATACCATCACCACTGGGAATCGTTATTCGAATTCTCATTTTTTGCTCCGCCAATCTTATGATTTTGGAAAAAAGGATTCGGTCGTAATGGACTCTACAACCATACATTATTTTTATCCCCGCTTTCGTGTACAACATACGATACAGTATGCAAAAAGCAAGTTTGAATTTCTGGATCTCCGGGTAGTGGATGAGAGTTATAAATCCTTTTATGGAGTTGAGAACCCCGGTGATACATTTCAGTTAAAAGATCAATGGCGATTTTGGGATAATGAGTTATCGGTTTACCAATTTCCCGATATAAAAAACCAGCAACAGTATATCAAAGCCGCAGCCGGGATTCAAAATGTGTTTGGATCGTTCGATGAGCGGACTTTGAATTTTCAAAATGTTTACATCAAGGGCGAATATCGGAACCGGACCCGTAATAAAAAATGGGACATGGAGTTGGCAGGTACGCTTTATACGCTTGGTTTTCATGCTGGCGATTATAACGTACAGGCTTCTCTGAAGTCGATGTTGGGCAAAAAAGCAGGGCTGCTCACGCTTTCTTTTTTAAATGTGAACCGAACGCCTTCTTTCGTTCATGATGACCGAAGCAGTTTTAAGCGTTTTAATATTGGCAATACGACTTTTCAAAAAGAAAATACAACTGTTGCCAGCGTTTTATACGACGTGCCTTTGCTGCGTTTACAGGTGGGCGGAAGCTATACATTGGTCAGCAATTACACCTATTTTAAAAATTATACACAGTCTGTACAGGAGGCAACCCTGTTGAATCTTGTACAGTTGCAACTTTCGAAAATTGTTCGGTTGTCAAAAAGGTGGAACTGGTACTCGGAGTGGTATCTTCAAAAAACATCCGGTCAGGCTCCTGTTCATGTGCCGTTGCTCCTTACCCGACAACGTATAGCCTATGAGGGTAGTTTTTTTAAAAACCTGAATTTGTCGGCCGGCTTGGAATTGCGTTATCATTCAAACTACAAGGCAGATGGGTATTCACCCTTGTTAGGACAGTTCTTTTTGCAGGACAGCGTTACGATCCGTAATCGACCGGATCTGACAGCCTATGTGCACGTTCGCATCCGCAGTATGTATCTCTTTTTACGAGGCGAAAATCTGAATACTGTACAAACCAGCCCTTCATTTGGTTTTTTGAGAAACAATTTGGTCACACCGCTGCAGCCATTACCCGGACTTGTAATGCGGTTTGGGATCTTTTGGGGCTTTGTTAACTAATGGTTTCTTTGTTTTTGTTGCAGATAGTATTAACTTAGTGGTGTAAATGCGTCGAAAAATCATCATAACGATTTTAGCTTCTTTTTATCTCCTTCTCGCTTCCGGTGTATCGGTGAATATTCACTATTGTATGGGTCGGTTGGCGTCAATGCAACTCGCACATGAAAGCAATCATGAAAAAGATGCCTGCGGTAAGTGTGGGATGGACACAAAGAAAAATGCTTGTTGTCATGATGAGTTTAAAATTCTAAAAATCACCAGTGAGCACAAAGTTTCGACTGCCGAATTTGTAAAGGTGCCTATTGACGGTAAGGATTGGCTTACACTTTCAGAGGCCTTCCATCCGTCCATTCAAGGTGTTAGCAGTTTGCCGTCTTCAACTTATCATTCTCCGCCTCCACGTATACTCAATAAGCGGTATCGTACCAATCGTGTTTTTTTGATTTAGAGAAAGTTCACTTGTTTTATCGAACAAGTTTTATTCCTGTTCTATAAGGGATAAAACAGTCAATAAAGGTTCGGATTTATTGGAACCAACTTTTCTTAACATTAAAAATTACAATCATGAAATCGTTTAAGGTTAATTTTCTATTCATATTATTTTTCACGCTGCAACTTCCTGTATTTGCTCAGGATAAAACAGCAACTTTTAAGGTTTGGGGCAATTGCGGAATGTGTAAAAAAACAATTGAAACGGCTGCAAAAGAACAGGGTGCAAGTTCGGCAGTATGGAATGTGAATTCCAAAATGCTGGTTGTCTCCTTTAATCCTTCTACAACTTCTGAAGATAAAATTCTGAAAGGGGTTGCAGATGCAGGGTATGATAATGAACAATACAAAGCTTCTGATGAAGTATACAACAAGTTGCATTATTGTTGTCAATACGATCGAAAAGATGGAACTGCCGTTACTCCTGGCAATAAAGCTTGTTGCATGAAGGACGGGAAGTGTTCCAAGAATATGACTTGTTGCAAAAAGTCAGAAGGTAAATCCGATTGCTGTAGCAAGAATTCATGCGGTGAAAAGGGGAGTTGTTGTGATCATTGTTCTGAGAAGCATGGAAAAGCATCTTCAGGCAAACATCATGGCGATGCAGCATCCTGCAATACACATGAAACATGCGTAAAAAATTCTAAATCGGCTAAGCATTCCTGTTCAAAATCTTGTTGTAAGAGTGAATGATTTGATCACCCAATTTTATAATAAGAATAGCGTAGTTCATTTATATATTTTCATCCCCGCCGGTGCTCTTTTGCAGTTCCCGGTGGGGATTTTTGCGTTTTAATTATTTCTTGATAATCGATTTTCTTTTTTGTTCTTCCATTTCAAATTTTAGACTTTACTTTGGGCCTTGATTTGTAGCGCATTACATTTGATAGGAACTGTTTTCGCGCGATTGGCATCATATGAGCAATAAGCAGGTTATAACAAGAACAGTGTGGGTGTTGTCATTGGTAAGTCTGTTTACTGATTTTGCCGGTGAAATGTTGTATCCCGTAATGCCGGTATATCTGAAAAGTATAGGATATACCATTTTTATCATTGGATTGCTGGAAGGTATCGCGGAAGCGATCGCAGGATTCGGAAAAATATTTTTCGGACGGATCAGTGATTTGAATGGCCGTCGTTTATTTTTTGTGCAATTGGGTTATGCTTTGAGTGCGATCGCAAAACCCATGCTGGCTGTCAACACGAAATTGTGGTGGGTATTTTCTTCCCGTTTTTTAGATCGTTTGGGAAAAGGGATGCGTTCTGCACCTCGTGATGCGCTGTTAAACGATGAAGCTACACCCAAAACTAGAGGAACCATTTTTGGATTGCATCGTTCAATGGATACCGTGGGCGCAATTCTGGGGCCGATTGCTGCTTTGATTTTTTTACATTATTTCCCCGGCGATTACGAACTGTTATTTGTTGCTGCATTTTTTCCAGGTTTACTGGCGATATTACTGACATTCATCATAAGTGAAAGGCCGCATGTGCCGGAAGAGCAATCACCTTTTACTTTGAGCAATCTCTTGTCCTTTTGGGGGAAGTCGCCAACCTTGTATCGCCGCTTAATTCCTGCGCTTGTTTTCTTTGCCTTGTTTAACAGTTCAGATGTTTTTTTGCTTCTTAAAATTAAGGAAGCCGGTTTTTCTGACACTCAGGTTATCAGTGCTTATATTTTTTATAATATCGTTTTTTCCGTTTTTGCATTTCCGATTGGGCGATTGGCGGATCGGTTGGGGTTAAAAAATGTCTTTATTGCGGGGCTGCTGTTTTTTATCATTACTTATTCGGGATTTGCATTGAATACCTGGATGCCCGCCTTTTGGATTTTCTTTTTTACATATGGACTCTTTGCGGCCTGTACAGAAGGGATTGCAAAAGCATGGATTGCAGGCTTGGTTCCCAAACATGAAACAGCTTCTGCACTGGGACTTTATGCAGGTTTGAACAGTTTTGCCGCATTAATTGCAAGCAGTATGGCAGGATTTCTTTGGATGAAGGGTGGCAGTACTTGGGTATTTCTTTTGGCGGCCGCTTCTGCTGCGCTGAGTTTGATCTGGGTGATGCTGCAACCTAAGCAGGCCGACCCTGAACCACCGGTCCACACGTTGTAAATGACAAAATCGCCAGATAAATAAGGCTTATCAAAATAAATATTTAGATTTGCCTAAAAAAAAGTGCGAAGTCTTTTCTTTTTCTTTTCATTTTTTCTTTCATCTTCCTTGTTTTCACAAGTGACAATTCATGGAACTGTTTACGATCATCAATCGGATGAATTATTTGCGGTATCGGTTGAGCATCTGATTTCCGGCCAAAATGTAAAAACCGATAAGAAAGGAAAATTTACGGTTGAAGCACAACTTGGTGATTCGTTACGCATCCGTCAGACAGGTTTTCATACTCAGGTTGTTTATGTTACTGATTCAACGCTCCATATTTATTTACAGCCTGTTTTATCAGAATTGGAAGAGGTCGTCGTCAGTAGTAACCTGCGGGAAATCAAAAAGTCAAACAGTCCCATTATTGTAGAATCCTATTCTTCACGCTTTTTAAAAAAGAATCCCGGCTCAAATTTGTTTGAAGCTTTAGCTATCATGAATGGCGTACAGCCACAAATAAATTGCAATATCTGTAATACGGGCGACATTCATATCAATGGTATGGAAGGAGCTTACACCATGGTTTTAATTGATGGAATGCCCGTTGTAAGCAGCCTGGCCACTGTTTATGGTTTTTCGGGAATACCGGCAGGAATGATTAAGCGTGTAGAAATTGTAAAAGGGCCCTCCTCTACACTTTATGGAAGCGAAGCCGTTGCCGGTTTGATTAACATCATTACAAAAGATCCTACCACCGCACCAAAGTTTTCGGCCGATCTTTTTGCCTCATCGTATAAT
>CANGQQ010000050.1 GCA_947456025.1 Chitinophagaceae bacterium
AGTTCTGATCGTTTGATGATGGGTATTTTCAGCGACCGGGCCTTGATTACCTCCTCTACAGTATCTTCAATGGCGGTTGAGACCACAACCAGATCTGTTTGAGAATCGATGCCTTCACCATTTTGTTTAAAACAACGAATTCCTTCAGCTTCCAGTTTTTGCTGTACATCGCCGGGAACATCGGAAGCAAAATAACGGTCACTTCCGCTTACATCTTTCCCGATTCCTTTTAAATATTGTGCTAATGCACTCATTCCGGTGCCGGCAATACCGATAAAAAAAACATGATGGATATCCTCCAATGATTGATTCATAGCAACACAAATGTACGCACCCTGCTCGTTTTGCCGATCGAAAAGATGAAGACACAGATCATGCCATCATTCCGTTTAATAGTTACCTTTGCGGCACAAAAGCGTTTGCTATATGAAACTGATTACCTATTTGCTGGAAGGACAGGAACAACTTGCAGTTCTGGAAAACGGAATGGTTTACAACATGGACCAGTTGCACCCCGATCTTCCCAATAGCATGAATTTACTATTGAACTTCTGGGAAGAATACATTCCGGTTATACAACGGGGCGTATCTGCAATCAAAAACGGAAGCCTTTTAAATGCCGGCAGTTTACGTATAGAGGACATTCAACTAATGGCACCGGTCCCGTTCCCGTCCTCTTGCAGAGATGGTTATGCATTCCGGCAACATGTAGCTGCAGCACGCAGAAACAGAAAAGTAGACATGATTCCGGAGTTTGACCAGTATCCGATTTTTTATTTTACCAACCATCATAGCATACAAGGACCCGGTGACATCCGTTGTATGCCGGATCACTTTGAAAAACTAGACTTCGAACTTGAAGCCGCCATCGTCATCTCCAAACATGGAAGAAACATCAGGGCAGAAGAGGCAGATCAATACATTGGAGGACTGATGATCATGAACGATATGAGTGCAAGACGTTTGCAAATGGAAGAAATGCTACTCAACCTCGGACCGGCCAAAGGAAAAGATTTTTCGACTGTCATCGGCCCCTGGCTGGTAACATTAGATGAATTGGAAGCCTTTGAAATTCCGGCCAAAGACGGACATACAGGAAAAAGCTGGAACCTGAACATGAAATGCTGGGTTAATGGCGTACAAGTGAGCGCAGGAAATGTTGGAGATATGGACTGGACATTTGCTGAAATCATCGAAAGAGCATCCTACGGCGTTGATCTATATCCCGGCGATGTCATTGGTAGCGGTACAGTAGGCACCGGATGTTTCCTTGAATTGAACGGCACGGGAAAACTTCTTGATCCCAATTACCAGGAACAATGGCTCAAAGAAGGCGATGTGGTGGAAATGGAAATTGATGGTTTGGGTCGATTGCACAACACCATCATCAGAGAAGAAGATGACTTTTCAATTTTAGCGAGGAAAAAAACTTCAGCTTAAAAGAGCATCAAGTAACAGCGCTGTTATTGACTAAACGAATGAAATGACCATCAATTTACAAGATCTTAATCCTGTTCAACGTCAACAATGGTTGCAACATGCCATTGCACCAAGACCCATTGCCGTTGCTTCTACAGTCGACCGGGAAGGAAATATCAATTTGAGTCCCTTCAGTTTTTTTAACTTGTTTTCATCGAACCCACCGATTGTTATATTCTCCCCCGCACGAAGAGTCCGTGATAACACAACCAAACACACACTTCAAAACGTATTGGAGGTGCCTGAGGTCGTGATCAATCTGGTTGACGAAAACATCGTCCATCAAACTTCTTTGTCCAGTTGTGAGTTCCCAAAAGAGACCAATGAATTTGAAAAAGCCGGTTTTTCCATGCAGCCTGCTACCGTGGTAACGCCCCCAATGATACTTGAAAGCAAAGTAAAACTTGAATGCAAAGTTCTGGAAGTCAAATCACTCGGAACAGAAGGGGGCGCCGGCAATCTGGTCATTTGCGAAGTATTGCGCCTGCATGTTTCCGAGCACATTTTGAATGACGATCATACAATGATTGATCAACGCAAGTTTCATTTAGTTGCGCGGTTGGGTGGCGACTGGTATTGCAGAATCAATGAGACGAATCTGTTTCAGGTTGAAAAGCCCAACATCCGGTTAGGGATTGGTTTTGATGCACTACCCGAAAGCATCCGCAAGAGCAACATATTAACCGGCAACCATTTGGCACAACTTGCCAATGTGCATGAATATCCGCATGTTGATGCGCTCTTTGAGGACGAAAAACTAAAAAACATCATACAGTATTTCTCCATCAGTCCTGCAGAAATGACAACGGAATTGCACAAATACGCGAAAGAATTGCTGGATTCCGGAAACGTCACTGAAGCATGGCAAGTACTGTTGGCAGATGCTTAGCGTTGCCGCACACAATGTGAAGCGTAGTTCCTTTCTGCTTGGCAACACGCCTATCTACGCTCATTTGTGACTGCGAGTGGACAACGGTGCATCGCAGATTACAAACTCATCATTTCTTTAAACTTAACGGCTTGTCTGCGACTGATATCAATCTTATCGCCCCCTTGAATTTCCAATAACAATCCCCCGTTAAAATAAGGCTCCACCTTTTCAATCATACGTAGATTGACAATGTGTTTACGATTGGCCCTGAAGAAAACACGCTGATCCAAACGTTCTTCAAGCGCATTGAGTGATTTTAGAATCAAGGGCTTGTTGACACCAAAATACACTCTGGCATAATTTCCGACGCTTTCAAACATACGGATCTCTGCTAATTTTACAAACCAACAACGTTCTCCATCTTTCACAAAAACCTGATCATTTTCGTTTAATGTAAATCTTCCGGGCGTTGATGAAACATTGGAAACCGAAACATCTTCGTTTTCTTCATCGAGCTTCTGCAATGCATCAGCTAAACGTTTGGGCTCTATCGGCTTTAACAAATAATCCAGTGCATTCACTTCAAAAGCCTTCAAGGCATATTCATCGTAAGCCGTAGTAAAGATGACTTCAGGTGTACGATTTAATTCTCTTAACAAATCAAAGCCAGTCTTGCCGGGCATTTGAATATCCAGAAAAATAAGATCCGGATTGTGCAATTCAATTTTTGAAATCCCTTCCTCTACATTGGCCGCCTCATCTACCACTTCAAGTTCCGGGAAGTCTTCCAGTAATTTCTTTAGCTCTTTTCGAGCCAATCGTTCATCATCAATAATAATAACACGCTTTTGCATATTGTATAGGTTTATTAGGTCTTCGTTCAAACAGCTAACGGCATCTGTACTTCCGCCTCAACAATTCCAGGCCATGCATTCTTTAAGCTAAAACTCGCCTTGTCGCCATACATCAATCGCAACCGGTTTTGAGTGCCGGATACCCCAAACCCCTCTGCAAGTGGCCCCGATTCCAGCGTGCCGGAATTGCGAACAGACAAAAGATGTCTTCCCTCCAAAAGCCTGGAAACAATCGTAATCGTTCCTCCCTTAATATTTTTACTGATTCCATGCTTGATCGCATTCTCTACCAAGGTCTGTAGCATCATGGGAGGTACCGGATTCATGAGGGTTCTTTCCTCAATTTCAAATTGCACCTGCAATCGTTCTTCAAAGCGCATTTGTTCCAGTGCCAGATAATCTTTTACGATATTGAGTTCTTTCTCAAAAGAGACCGTTTCCACTTTTTCGGCCAGCATACTGTTTCGTAAAATATTACTGAGTTCGGTAACGGCTTTTCTTGCACGCTCCGGATTTTCATCAATCAATGCGCGTATGCTGTTGAGCGCATTAAAAATAAAATGAGGATTGATGTGTGATTTGATCGTTTGCAATTGCAACTCGCGAATGAGGGACTCCGTTTGCAATGCTTCAATTTGTTGATTTCTGAAGCGTTCCACGTAATGGTAAATGAAATAAATCAGATTCCAAACCAACAAGGTAACAAATGCGTTGAAAGAGGAGCCAATCAACCGGCTGGCGAGACTGAATTTTTGCTCGGTTTCTTCAATCAAATGAAAGTGGGAAAACAAGAACAACATCAGTGACGCAAGCAATAAGGAAAAAGAAACCGTAATCGCCAGAAAATAAATCAATTGCCGTTCAAATGATTTCATTAAGACGTTCAAGCGTATCAAGACCCATCGCATGAGATGCGTTAAACCCACTCCAATGACCGTAAGAATCAAGACCCGCCCTAAAAACTGAGCGTTTACAACACCTTTAAAAGTCCATGAAAAAAAAATATTGACCAAAGCATTGGCACCCCAGCCAGCTATTTGACACCACCAATAGGCCGATATCTTTTTAAGATTCTGCATACATGCAAATCTACTTTTCCGGATTGTTTTTTGTTGTTTAAATGTACAAAGGGTTCATTACTTTTGTAGAAGGCACAAAATGAGGATAAGCCTGGGGCAGGTAATGGCGCTGAACTTAAACTTTTACTTGTTTAAGTTGTTAGTATAAACATCAATTTTCTCATTGCATTAAGTTTCAGAATTTTACAGCATTGTTCATATGGAAATAAAACCAGGCTCTTTGTTGAGCACCATCAATTTACCGGCTGATCTGCGCCAATTACCAATGGCTCAGTTGCCCAGAGTGTGTGACGAATTGCGTCAGTACATCATTGATATCGTGAGTGTACATGGCGGTCATTTCGGCGCCAGCCTGGGTGTGGTTGAACTCACTACGGCATTACACTATGTCTACAACACCCCTTACGACCAATTGGTTTGGGATGTAGGGCATCAGGCATACGGACATAAAATTCTAACAGGTAGAAAAGAATCGTTTCACACCAACCGGAAATACAAAGGACTGAGCGGATTTCCAAAACGCACTGAAAGCGAATACGATACGTTTGGTGTAGGACACTCCTCCACGTCTATATCTGCAGCACTGGGCATGGCCATGGCAGCTAAAATAAAAGGCGAAAACCGAAAATCAATCGCCGTTATTGGTGACGGAGCCATGACCGCCGGCCTGGCTTTCGAAGCCATGAATCATGCCGGGGTAGCCGACAGTGATGTACTGATCATCCTGAACGATAACTGTATGAGCATCGACCCCAATGTGGGCGCACTCAAAGAATACTTAACAGATATTTCAACTTCACCAACCTACAACCGCATCAAAGACGATGTTTGGAATGCGTTGGGTAAGTTGCCCATCGGGAAAACATTTTCGCGTGAAATGGCGGGCAAACTGGAACAAAGCATCAAAGGTTTCGTGAACAAAAGCAGCAATCTTTTCGAAGCACTCCAATTGAGGTATTTTGGTCCGATTGACGGTCATAATATCACCAAACTGGTGGATACGCTCAAGGACTTAAAAAACATTCCAGGCCCAAAACTACTACATGTTTTAACCGTAAAGGGGAAAGGTTATGCCCTTGCAGAACAAGACCAAACCAAATGGCATGCACCCGGATTGTTTGATAAAGTGACCGGTGAAATTCACAAAAAGAAGTTTGAAACACCGCAACCACCGAAATATCAGGATGTGTTTGGACACACGATCATAGAACTCGCAGAAAAAAATGAAAAAATCGTAGGCATCACGCCTGCTATGCCCAGCGGTTCTTCGTTAAAATTCATGATGGAACAAATGCCCCACCGTGCATTTGATGTAGGCATTTGTGAACAGCATGCCGTTACCTTGAGCGCCGGAATGGCGACACAGGGAATGAGGGTTTTTTGCAACATCTACTCTTCATTCATGCAACGTGCATTTGATATGGTACTCCATGATGTGGCCATACAAAAACTCCCTGTTGTGTTTTGTCTGGACCGCGCCGGGTTAGTTGGTGAAGATGGCCCCACGCATCACGGTTGTTACGATGTTGCTTACATGCGTTGCATCCCCAATATGATTGTCGCTGCCCCCATGAATGAGCCCGAATTGCGTAATATGATGTACACGGCACAACTGGACACCCTTCAACTACCTATCTCCATTCGTTACCCGAGAGGCGAAGGTGTGATGGCCGATTGGAAGACTGAAATGAAAGCCATCAAGATTGGTACAGGACGTAAACTGAAAGATGGAAACGGCGTCGCTATTCTATCGTTTGGTCATCCGGGAAATTTTGCAGCAGCAGCTATACGAACCTTAAAAAGCGAAGGTATTGATCCTGCACATTATGATATGCGTTTTGCAAAGCCGCTGGATGAAGCCTTGTTGCATGAAGTTTTTCAAAAATTCGACAAGATTGTAACTATTGAAGACGGAACCATCATCGGAGGCTTTGGATCCGCAGTTCTTGAGTTCATGAATCAGCATCATTATCAAGCAACCGTCAAAATCATGGGGATACCTGATGCACTGGTTGAACATGGAACGCCCAAGCAACTCTATGAAGAAATTGGGCTCGACGCAAATGGTATTGCTGCAACAATCAGAAATTTAATGCACACGACTGTGACCGTAGTAAATTAACCCTACTTCGATATAAACAAAGAAGCCTGTAAAATTTTACAGGCTTCTTTGTTTAGCGACATATTAAAATCAGGATCCATTGAGAACGGGTTCCTGTGGCTGCGAAAACAGATCTGCAACATCGGGCGGTCTGTTCTCATTCCATTCGACAATAAAATTGTTTTTCCCCTCACCTACAATGATTCGCATGTATTGCTGCTGTGATAACTCCAGTAAAGAGAGGAACAAGAAAATGGCATGTATTCTGTTTTCACAAACGTCAAATAATTTTTCAAACGCCATTGTTTTCTCTGCGCGAACGAAATTGAGCATGTGGTCACGGCTGCCCTCCATTGTATATTCATACTGCACAACCGTATGTACAGGCTTGTTGTTCCGATCATAGTTCTTCTTGATCACCCGTTCAAAGGTCTTCATCAACTTGAACAAAGTAATCGTTTGAATTTCTGTTCCTTCGCCGGCCTCTTCTCCTATCAAGGACAATTCTTTTGCAATATTTCCACGTTTCAACACCAACAACCTTTCGGCCTCCATTTCAGCCATTTTCAGACTCGCCTCTTTAAACTTCTTGTACTCCAGAATTTTATCGATCAATTCCTGGCGCGGATCGATTTCATTGCCTTGATCATCAATCTCTTTTCGGGGCAATAAGAGTTTCGCTTTGATACGCATCAGCGTTGAAACAAACAATATGAATTCACTGCTCAATTCAATATTGAGTTCCCCGCTGTTATGGATATAATCCATAAAATCATTGATGATGCGCGTAATCGGAATGTTGTAAATATCCAATTCATCGCGCTCAATAAAAAACAACAGGAGATCGAATGGACCTTCAAACTGCGGCAGTTTAATCTGGTAACTTTGTGTTTGCACTTACTTTTGCTTTTTTAGATAGCCCCTTGAGCATAAACCCCAACGGGACCTACAAATGTAGGAGAAATGTCTCGTTTAAAAATTAGCCGTAAAACCCACACCGAGTAAGGATTTCAACTGGGTGCCCATCAGGCCGCGGGTTTTGACATTTTGAACATCGTGGTCATAGATCAGGTCAAAATTGTAATTTACACCAATGTATTTATTCACCCGAAAGCCTATTACATTGGTCCAAAACACATCAATATTTTGAGGATTGTTCTTGTAGTTACTGAAGAGATCAAGCCTGCTCACCAAATTGATGTTTTTTGCCAGTGTTGTTTTGAGATTGGCGGTAGCGAAGGCTCCAATTTCATTTATCGATAATTTATTGTCCGGAATATTGAACAAATATCTCAATCCTTTATTGGCATTGTTAACAATCACCCAACGACTTGTTACCGGAGAAATGAAAAAATCGAAAACGGCATTGGGCTTATACATGATACCCGGAGATAGCAAGAAATAGGCAGGTGCAAAAAAAGCGGAGTTCCGTTCTTTGGGTATTATGGAGTAATCATACCCGATTGTCATTTGGGTGCGCAGGTTGGCCAAAGCCGAAATATACCATTTGGGATTTTTCAACTGGTAACCATACTTGGAAATCACATCCACACGGTCATCGTTCTTTCGGGTGCCAATGCTGGTTGCATTTACAATTCCATACTGAGCAATGATGGTATTGTCCCAGGTGTTTCTCTTTCTTTTATAATAAGCATAAGCATTGGCTATACCATTGATGGAAAAAGAAAACTTTTCGGCACCGGCAGCCCAGTTCCTGCTTGATCCTTGCGAAAGATTAAGGTTAAACACACCGCCTTTCGTCCACCCTTCTTTTTGCTCCTTTACTTTTTTAACTTCCCGGCTCGATTCATTTTTCAATTTTACAACCTGCTGGTCCTGAGCAGAGGCCTGAACCAATGAGCATACTGCGGCAAGCCCGAAGATCAAATGTTTACGCATCGTGCAGCTAAATTTAAAACGCCAATTGAACATCTTTTAACGTTGTGGTTACACAATTGAGATTACTTTTTAAGTGCATCTCTGATTTCCATCAATAACTGATCCGTAGAAGAGGGCGCTGCAGGAGCTTCGGCTTCTTTCTTTTTGAGGATTGTGATTCCTTTAATCACCAAAAACATAACAAAGGCCACCAAAATAAAATTGATGATTGCCGTTGCGAAATCGCCCCATTTCAAAAAAACAGCTTCCTGTACAACTTTTCCTGTTTCATCCGAAACAGCGGCTTTCAACTGTATCATATTTTTCGTTAAATCAGCGCCGCCGATCAAACCAATTAATGGCGAAACAACTCCTTCTGTAAAAGAAGTTACGACTTTCCCAAATGCTCCGCCCATTACAAAAGCAACAGCAATGTCAACCAGATTTCCTTTAACAGCAAAATCTTTGAACTCTTTAATAAATCCCATAGTTGTGTTTTTTAAGTTTAAACAATAGATGACGATTCTATAATTGGAATCAAAAATTATTTCTTCAATCCGGGGTAGGTCAAATGCAACTGTTTCAATGCCTCATGAACTTTTTGTGCGATAAGATACTCCTTGTACCAGTTTTGATCGGAAGGTACAATAGTCCAGGGAACTGTTGAGCAGATCTTAAAACAATCCTCGTAATAACGCATGTACTCTTTCCATAATTTAGCTTCCTCAAAATCCTTTTCGTTGTATTTCCACATCTTTTGCGGATCATGTATGCGCTCTTTTAAACGTTTTTGCTGCTCGCTTTTAGATACGTGTAAATAAAACTTCAAGATTGTTGTTTGGTTGTGATGAACCAGCAAAGATTCAAACTCATTGATGGCATGCATCCGCTTCAACGCCGTTTCATCATCGCACCATCCATGTACTCTCGTAACCAGCACATCTTCATAATGACTTCTGTTGAAAATTTTTATCATTCCTTTCCCGGGAACGTTTTTGTGGATGCGCCATAAAAAATCATGAGACAATTCTTCGGCAGTTGGCACTTTGAACGACTGCACCGAAACACCCAATGGATTCAACGAACCGAATACATTTCGAATAACCCCGTCTTTACCGCTTGCATCCATCCCTTGTATGATGACCAACAAAGCATGAGAGTTGCTGGCAATCAGACGATTTTGAAGCTCATCCATCTCCGCCAGAATGATCTCCGTTTTGCTTTTAATCTTTTGCTTATCCAATCGTCCGGGCGCCCTGGTTGAAAGTTCTGACAGTTTCCTATTCGTCATATATCTTCTAAAGTACAACTTGCGCCGAAGGTATTCAAAGATTTTCACTCATCTTTGAATACACAATGAAAAAATCGGCGGTTATCAACTGGGCTCTTTTTCTGCTCCTGTGCTTCATTTGGGGCAGTTCATTTATCCTTATGAAAGAAGGGCTCCGGCAAATGACGCCTCTTGAAGTTGCTGCCATTCGCATGATCAGTGCAGGAACGATACTCCTTCCTTTTGCGCTGAAAAAAATAAAAAACATTCCGTCCTTTCAATTTTTGATGATTGTCTTGAGTGGGTTATTGGGCAGCTTTTTCCCTGCGATTCTTTTTTGTGTTGCTGAAACCAAAATCAACAGTGCTTTGGCCGCCATGCTCAATTCACTAACACCTTTGTTTGTGCTGCTGACCGGACTTTTGTTCTTCAAATTAACACCCTCCCGAAACAGTCTATTGGGTATTTTTATCGGCTTAACGGGTCTGCTCCTGTTGTTTTTTCACAAAGGCCTGCATACAGAACAAAGTTCTATTTTATATTCAGGATTTATTTTGCTGGCCACCCTCTGCTATGGCCTGAATGTAAACATCATCCATACGCACCTCAAAGGGATCAGCTCTTTGCAGATCGCTTCGGTCGCATTTGTCTCCTTATTACCCGTTTCCATTGCTATGCTATGGTGGCAAAACCCATCATTTTTTCAATTTGAAAGCAAAGCTTATATCTTGGCATTTACCGCCAGTGCTGTATTGGGCGTTTTTGGGACCGCAATTGCTTCCATTCTTTTTTACATGTTGCTAAAACGGGCCGGCGCACTTTTTTCTTCAATGGTCACCTATGGCATACCGGTTGTCGCCGTTGGTTGGGGATTGGTGGCAAACGAACCAATAACTGCAGGTGAACTTGCGGGATTGTTTATAATACTCGCCGGCGTTTATCTGGCCAACAAAAAAGAGGCTGTATAACGACAGCCCCTTCTTCATTTGAGTTTGCAAGACTTTTAAACAGCCATAATTTCTTTGTCTTTGGCTTGCAAGTGCTGATCTGTCATTACAATATATTTATCCGTCAACGCCTGAACATCTTTTTCAGCATCTTTAGCTGCATCTTCACTCAAACCATCATTTTTAAGTTTCTTGATTTGTTCAATTGCGTCTCTGCGAATGTTACGAATGGCAACTTTAGTGTGTTCGCCTTCAGCATTTACGCGTTTGACCAATTCTTTTCTGCGTTCCTCTGTCAAGGGAGGAAGAAACAAACGTATGATGGATCCGTCGTTTTGTGGCGTTAGTCCTATGTTGGAGTTGATAATAGCCCGTTCAATGGGTTGCAACATGTTTTTTTCCCAGGGCTGTATTGTGATCGTACGTGCATCGGCTACACTGATGTTGGAAACCTGTCCCAGTTGTGTGGGTGCTCCGTAATAATCAACCTGAATACCATCCAACATATTGGGGTTGGCGCGACCCGCCCTGATTTTTACCAGTTCCGATTCCATATGCTGAATCGCTTTCTGCATATGGTCTTCCGCATCATCAAGAATGATCGACAATTGTTCTGAAATATCTGTCATAGCTGAGGGTTTTAAAGATGCAAACCTAATAAAATTGAGGACGTGAAGTTACAAAGGCCTTGAGAAACTGAAAAGGCGCTTACTGGGCCACTTCTTCGGTTTCCATTTCCTGCGAACCGGTTTTCAGGGAAATGATTTTGGTTTCAATGACCGGCTTGCGGGATTGATCCTTAAATGACATCGGAAAGAGTTTGCGGCGATGTGTCCGGTTGGAGTATATCAACAAACTGATAAAAGAAAAACCAATGCTGAGCAAGCCCACGATTAAAATGGTAACGCTCAGTTGATTGCTCAAAAAAGTTGCAGCGATAATCAATACGTTAAAAACAACAGTCACTATTGTTACGGTATTGTGTGTCCAGCCCCTTTCCAGCAATAAGTGGTGAATATGGTTCTTATCGGGACTGAAAGGAGACCTTCTTGTAAGAATCCGGTAGGAAAATATCCGCAATGTATCAAACAAAGGAATATATAAAATCGCAAAAGCAATTGCCGGTGCAGAAGCAAAGTGTAAAACTGTATCTGCCGATGTCGCAGTTTCAATAAACTTAATTGCCAATATGGAGTTGACCATCCCAACCAATAAGGATCCTGTGTCACCCATAAAAATTCGTGCAGGTGAAATGTTAAAGATCAGAAAGGCGGCCAAACTACCGGCCAAACTAAAGCCCATTACAGCAAAGAACACCTGATGCGCAAACAAAAAATAGGTTCCGAAAGCAGCAGATGCAATCATTCCCAAAGAACCGGCCAACCCGTCAACCCCATCAATCAAGTTGAATGAGTTCGTTATTACAATGATGGTAAACCAGGTGAATGCGACACTGAAATAATATGGCATCTCTTCTACTCCCAAAAAACCATGCAATCCTTTAATGAGAATCCCACCCTTGAAAATTAAAATACCGGCAGCTAAAATCTGACCCAGGAATTTTTTAAGCGGCGAAAGAATGATGATATCGTCCTTTATTCCAAGAAAAAAAATGACTAAAAATGCGGCAATATAATATTGTAATTCCTGAGAACCGGCAGGTAATGCCATAAGAGCAGCCAGAATGAACCCCGCAAAAATACCGATTCCACCCAACGAAGGAATAGGACTGGCATGCACCTTTCTTGAATTCGGCACATCAAACAAATGCTTGAGTTCTGCAACCCGGATGATGATGGGGATCGCAGAAAACGTAATTAAAAAAGCAATTGCAGAGCCAATAAGTACATGATCCATATGAGGCTACGGTTTCAATAGTATTTGGCAAAACTAATCATATCTACTCAATAATAAAAGGCTTGATACTTAAAACACCGACTCCTTTAATCAGACTTCACATTTCCATAACCTAAGACCCCAAAAAAAAAGAAAAAGTTTCCCAAACAGTAACTTATTTTTCAGTTAGTTTTGCCGCAATTAGTCAAATCATATGCCAGAACTCAAGGAAATAGCAACGCAAATCAGAAGAGATATTGTTCGAATGGTTCATGCCTGCCAAAGCGGCCACCCCGGCGGCTCTTTAGGTTGTGCCGATTTCTTTACGGGCTTGTACTTTAAAATCATGAACCACAACCCGAAGTTCGATATGAATGCAACGGGTGAAGATGTTTTTGTTTTATCAAACGGACACATCAGTCCGGTGTATTATTCGACTCTTGCCAGAAGCGGCTATTTCCCTGTTGAAGAACTGAAAACCTTTCGTAAAATCAACTCCCGTTTGCAGGGGCACCCCGCCACACACGAACATTTACCGGGCATTCGAATTGCAGCCGGTTCTTTGGGGCAAGGCTTAAGCGTTGCTTTAGGTGCTGCGCTCACTAAAAAAATGAATGGAGAAAAGACCCTTGTTTATTCATTGCATGGCGATGGAGAACTGCAGGAAGGGCAAATTTGGGAAGCAGCACTTTTTGCGGCACATCATAAAACCGATAATCTGATCGCAACAGTCGACTGGAACGGTCAGCAGATTGACGGACCTACAAAAGAGGTCATGGATCTGGGTGATTTGAAATCAAAATTTGAATCCTTCGGATGGGAAGTTCTTGTAATTGAGCATGGAAACGATATGGATCAACTCATTGCGGGTCTTGAAAAGGCCAAAACCTTTGTCGGAAAAGGAAAACCCATCGTCAATCTGATGAAAACGGCAATGGGTAAAGGAATTGATTTTATGGAAGGAACTCATGAATGGCATGGAATTGCACCAAACGATGCTCAATTGGAAAGTGCACTGCAACAGTTACCGGCCACTTCCTTGGGCGATTACTAATACCTTATTGTCCTTTTAACGATAAGCGCTGACGGGCTGCTTTGCGGGATGGAACCCATGCCGCTGCAATAGCAACCAGAAATACAGTGCTGAACACCAACACGATATCAGTCGGTTTTACGTCAACCGGGTAATAGTCTATTACAAAAGATCCTTCCAAAGGAATTAATTTCCATTGTACCTGAAGATAACAAAACAATAAAGCCAGCAAAGTCCCCGCAATACCGCCTATAAAAGCCAACAAAACTCCTTCGGTGAGAAATATTTTTTGAATCAAGGCGCTTCGAGCTCCCATCGCTTTCAGTATTTGCATATCCTGCTGCTTCTCTAAAACCAACATGGTCAATGCTCCAATCAAATTAAAGGCTGCTATCACCAACATCATGGTAAGTATGCCATAGATAGCCCATTTTTCAACTTGCATGATGGAGAACAACGATCTGTTTTGCTCATAACGTGTTTCAACACGGTAAAGAGGTCCAAGCAATGCTTGTAATTGTTGCTGCACTTGTTTTGGATCCCTGTTTTGCTGCAGGAGTACTTCTGCTGCCGAATATTCATTGTCGTTCAGTGCGAGCATTTCCCGCACCACATCGATATTGGTGATTGCATATTTGTTATCAAAATCTTGCTGAATAGCAAAGGCTCCACTGGCTTGAATTGTTACCGTACTGATCGCAGCAAGCGGATCGGCACTTACCGGAACGCCCTGTTTCGGCAAATAGGCAGTAACAGGAGCCACCGCACGATCGCTTAGCAAACCTAATGCACTTTCAATGCCACTTCCCAGAATAAGGCGCGGATGCTCCCGATTCCCAATATCATATATGCCATTAATCAAATGCCGGGACAACCCGCATACTGTTTTATACGCCGTATCCACGCCCTTTAGTACAGCATTGGCGCGTGCTTCTCCATTTTGAAGGTGCACATTTTCTTCAATGACCAAACTGATGGAAGCTACGCCGTTAAGTTGTTTGATTTTCGCTAACTGCACAGCATCGATCAGCATGACTTTCCGGCTGACCGGTGTAATTTTCAAATCGGGATAAAAAGAGGAGTACAGCCCTTTTACGAGTGACTCAAACCCATTAAAAACACTCAATACAATAACCAAAGCAGCCGTACCAACAGCCATAGCCACTACGGTAATACCGGAAATGACGTTTACCGCATTCGTGGTTTTCTTGGACTTGAAATAGCGCCAGGCAAAAAGTAAATTCAATGCAACTTTCGTATTTGAACAGTGAGAAGAATATGCTTAGGAGGATTTTTTTTCTTCATCGATCTTTTTGAAAAGCTCTTCCATTCTAAAAACCTGATCGAGCGTTTCATCCAGAAAATATTTTATTTCCGGGATTCGCCTTAACTGATGTTTCATTTTTTCGGCCAGATCTTTCTTGATTTCATGTGCCTTTTCTTCTATTTTACGCAAAACAGCCTGTTCGTCCTTTGCCTGAAACACACTGAGATAAATTCTGGCTTCCAGTAAATCGGGCGTAACCTTGACGTCTGAAATGGACAC
>CANGQQ010000051.1 GCA_947456025.1 Chitinophagaceae bacterium
ACAACAACTCTTCAATAAGGAAGTTGTAGAACAATACCGGCAGGAAGAACGGGCGGTCATTGCACGACGCATGCGTGAAGAGCGGCATCGCCTCAAAAGCTTACGGGATGTACTGGTGAAAGAGGATGTTTCGACACCTGAAAAAATATATCAACTGGG
This sequence comes from Chitinophagaceae bacterium, assembly GCA_947456025.1. Classification (GTDB taxonomy): domain Bacteria; phylum Bacteroidota; class Bacteroidia; order Chitinophagales; family Chitinophagaceae; genus Lacibacter. Next base: position 160 of record CANGQQ010000051.1, read on the forward strand.
CAATGAACTGGCCGATCATTATCAAGATACCATTTTTACCAAATGTAAAAGCATGGGACAAATCATTGACCGGAGCCTGAAACGTGTGTTGGTAACCACCCATCACAAGTAAAGGAATCAACCCAATTCAATATCGAAGTTGACCAACTGAACGAATTCTCTGATGCGCTGATCGATATCTGCTTTCGAAATTTCCTGAAGACGGGTAGTCCCGAATTTTTCAACACAAAAACTGGCCATTGCACTTCCTACGATGATCGCTGTTTTCATGTTTTCAAAACTGATGTCCTTGGTTTTGGCAATATGACCGATAAAACCTCCGGCAAATGTATCGCCTGCTCCGGTTGGATCAAACACATCTTCCAAAGGAAGCGCCGGCGCAAAAAACACCTGATCGTCATGAAATAAAAGCGCGCCATGTTCGCCTTTCTTGATAACAAGGTATTTGGGGCCCATTTTCATAATGGAACGGGCTGCTTTTACCAAAGAATACTCAGCGCTTAATTGACGGGCTTCACTGTCGTTTACCATCAAAACATCCACATGCTTCAACACCTCGGCCAAATCATCCATGGCCGTTTCCATCCAAAAATTCATCGTATCCATGACGATCAAGCGAGGACGTTTTTCTAATTGTTTGATGACCTGCAATTGCACTGCAGGAACCAGATTACCCAACATTAAAAACTCGGCTTGTTGATAAGAAGGAGGGACAGTGGGTTGAAAATTGGCCAACACATTCAATTGCGTATCCAGGGTATCCCGGGAATTCATATCCAGATGATATTTCCCGCTCCAGAAAAAGCTTTTCTCATCTTTCTTGATCTGCACCCCTTCAAGTTCTACACCACGATTCGCCAGTGCATTCAATTCATCGGTTGGAAAATCGCCTCCCACTACCGAAATCTGGTAAATGGGTTTTACAAAATTTGAGGCACTCCATGCAATGTAAGTAGCCGCTCCTCCAATAATTTTATCACTTTTACCAAAGGGCGTTTCAATAGCATCAAAAGCCATGGATCCAACAACGATTAACGACATAAGACGAGATTTATATTGCGGAATATTCCGGGATGGCAAAGGTAATGGGAAGCTCAATATGAATGATGGGACCAACAAAAAAAGCGTCGCCGGCACTCCGATGACGCTTTTTTTGTGAATGAACATTCCTTTAGTCTTTGCTTAACGCAAGATCAAAAAACTTGTTATCACTCATACCCAGCCATACGCGTTCGATTTGATTGATGTCAAATGCTTTGTCGAAACAGAGGTACTGGATGTGATTGGAACCCGGCTGTACGGTCCAGTTACAAGCCAATTCACCATCCTGTGCTTTGGTTGTATAGCTGTAAAACAGCTCGCCGTTTTTGAGCATGATGTAAATTTTGTAATCATTCCACTTAAATGGATCCGCCCCTTCCTTATTGATGAGGGCCATGCGCATTTTGGTATATCCGGTACCATCATCGCGGGTAATGAATTCATTTTTTGTGTGGTAGAGCCCAATTAAAAAATTAATGGTTTTGCTGGGATTGCTGATCGATTCGTAATAGAACGGATCGCTCTTTTGCGCATTTGAGGTAGCAGGAACTGCCATCAAAAACCCAACACAAATCAGGGCTAGGAAAAGGAGTTTCTTTTTCATGTTTTGGACGTTTTTGTGAGTTAAATAATAGGTAGCAAGTTACAACAGAGTTACATTTCAAAAGATACCCAATGGAAGGTATTTTGGAAAAAGTTGCAGAAAACCCTTATTTTGTAGCATGGGAAAATTAAAAGTATCCAAAAATGAAAGTCGCAAGGACCTGATCGTCAAGGCAGGTGCGGCCCTTTTCCGTGAAAAAGGTTTTGGTGCAGCCAGCATGCGTGATCTGGCCGAAAATATTGGCATTGAAGCGGCCAGTCTTTACAACCACATACGCTCCAAAAACGAAATTCTGGAATCGATTTGTTTCAATGTGGCCAATCGTTTCAACACCCATATGGATGAGATTGAATCGGGCAACATGACTCCAATTGAAAAAATAGAGACGTTGTTACGTTTTCACATTCGGCAGATGTTTGACAATTTCGAGGAAGTGATTGTGAGTGACCGGGAGTGGAAACATTTGGATGAACCCTACCTTTCTAATTTTCATACGCAACGCCGTAATTACCGGAAACGCTTTGCCTCGATCATCGAAGAAGGAATCCGCAAAGGCGAAATCAAGCGCATTGATGCTCCAACGGCCATTCTGACCATGTTACATGCCGTGAATGGAATCGAAAGCTGGCATCGCTCTACGGCTAAGATAACGGCTACAGAGTTGGAAGACAATATGGTCATCATCATCATCAACGGCCTGAAAAAATAAAATTCGGCGGCAAATTCTGTGCCCGTAACAAGCCCTGAAAGGTAGGTGGTAAACTAATTGTAGCAAATAACAGACAGTTATTGTATCTTTCAGAAACAAAACCATTTTAACTGCTGCTACCTTTTAGACACCGCTACTAAAAACAAGAACTATGTCTACAACGCTTAAAATGATTCCGGGAGAAAAATGGAAAACCATTTCGGAACATCGTGCCTCCAATGGCGATTTGTATGCCATTTCCAACAATGGGCGACTGGTACGTTACACCAAAAACTTTCAGGACGGCACACTGCTGAAAGGTTCACAACAGGAAGGATATCCCATCTGGCGTTTTCACCGCAAGAAAAAAAATGGGGACGTTGTACATGAAGCCATCTTACTGCACCGTTTGGTCGCCACTTATTTTCTGCCCAAACAAAAGAAAGATCAAATTGTGATCATCCATTTGAATCATAAAAAAACCGATAATCACTACAAGAATCTTTCATGGGCAACGCAGGAGCAAGCAACGGCACATGCACAAAACAGTCCGCGTGTTAAAAAGGCCCGGAAAGAACTGATGAACCGGTTTGCAACTGAAGGTAAAAAGCTGACCATTAAAGAAGTGATTAAAATCAAAAAGTTGATCCTTCAGAAAAAAACGCTGAAATCGATAGCTGCCCAGTTTGATGTTTCGGATATGCAAATCCACCGCATCAAAAAAGGCGAAAACTGGAAACATGTAAAAATTTAAATTTCAAGCCCTCAAGTGAGGGCTTTTTTAATCCCCATTATCTTTGCAAAAACACAAAATGAAAAACTTATACGATCAGGCTGTTTATGAAGAGATTGGAACACGCATTCAATTACTTTCTAACCAAACCGAACGTAAATGGGGTAAAATGAATGTAGCACAAATGTTAGCCCATTGCTGTGAAGCATTCAAAGTACCACTCAGTAATCGCCCCATGAAACGCATGCTCCTCGGTTACTTGATCGGAGGATTGTTAAAAAGTAAGCTCTACAACGAATCGCCCTGGAAAAGAAATCTGCCTACTGCGCCCAATTTCATCATTAAGGAGCAAAGAGATTTTGAAACCGAAAAAAAGCGATTGCTGGAATTGATCGAAGCATTTTACACAAGAGGGCCCCAAAACTCCGGTTTATATCCCCATCCCTTGTTTGGCAAACTTAATTCCGAACAATGGGGAAAAAGCATGTACAAGCACATGGATCATCACTTACAACAATTCGGCGTTTAAGTTTATTGTTGAACAGGACTTATTTCGATACCAAAACAGAAATCTAAAAAAAACAAAAATGGCAACGCCGCAAGAAGTAGCTGCACACGTTTTAAGTCAGGACGCATTCAGTCAGTGGCTGGGTATTGAGCTCCTTGAAATCCGGGAAGGGTACAGCAAAATCAAAATGCTGATACGACAGGAAATGGTCAACGGTTTGGGCATTATTCACGGGGGCGTTACCTTTTCGATGGCCGACAGCGCCTTTGCATTTGCCTGCAACAACAGGAACAATTTATCTGTTGCCCTGGATACCTCTATCAACTTCATCAAACCTGTTCATATCGGAGATGTCTTGATCGCGGAAGCACGTGAACTTCATAACGGAAAATCAACCGGATTGTACCAAATCGAAATTTACAATCAGAAAGAACATCTTGTGGCACAATTCAAAGGCTTGTGCTACCGAACAGGTAAGCCTTGTTTGAAATAACTCATCCAAAAAATGGATACGGCTCCGGAATTTCCCTCCTCCTGAATCATTAAATTCGGTGTCTTTTTCTGCACAGGAAACCTAAATAAATAAGTGTTTTTTATTTTTTTTTAGTTGTTTTATTGTATTTATGAAATAAATGTTACAACTTTGCCTTACCGTATCTAAATATCCTCTCCGAAGCAACCAATAATTTCCAATTTTATTTTCATGTTTTGTTGAAAAACGGACATGTTTTCAAATCCTGCAAAAAGCCTCTGTAAATCCATTTCCTGCGGCCAGCCTCTTATTGTTTACCAAAAATTTGAAAACATGAAAAAGTTTACCCAATTCGCTACAGCAACCCTTATGTTGCTCTTAACCACAGCTTTTAGTACATCAACCTTTGCACAATTCGTTACAGCGAGTGTCAAAGGCATCATTCTCCCATCCGGAGCAAACACTGTAAATGTTACCATCACGCGTGGTGGTACCTGGACAGGAAGTGGAAATTATACCTGGACGGTTTCCAGTGTAACAGGACTTGTTACTTCTCCTGCTATTACGACAACAGGCACTTCTCTTGCAGGTTCAACCAGCAGTATTACCGCTACGTTCAATTCCAGCGCGACTGTTGGATCTTACATTTTCACCATTTCACGTGGTACAACAACCGAGAACGTACGTGTGAATGTGAGTTTAGCACCTACAACAGATAATCTTTGGGCAGCGTATTCAAGTGGCGGAAGATTCATTGGCGGATTTAAAGTAGCCAACGGTGCATATGTTTCGGGCCCAACCCAAATTTTCGATAATCGTGTAACAGTTGGCGGACAAAGTACTCCTTCTGTTGCGATTGGCAAATGGGGCTCAACTCCTGCAGAAGCAGATCAGTATTTTTATTGGATTCCTGCATCCCATAATTATGCCGGGAACAGCGGAACGGTATTAGTATATGGAAGAAAAGCAGACGGAACCGGAACAAGCACGCTGATTGGTTCTGTTGACATGAATGGCGCAAATAGCTCAGAGCTTGGATTTGTACGTTTGGGTATGCGCAAAGACGGAAGAGGTTATATCGTTGCCGGTGACGGAAGCAAGATTCACCTGGCTACATTTCAGGCAAACGGCTTAAGTGCTGCAACAATTACCGTCCTGGATAATGATGTTACCATTTCCGGTGGAACTGCCGGTACTTTTCAAAATGGCGACCTTTGTTTTTCAGGCACAGGCAAAATGTATGTTTTGGCCAACAGCGGATCAACAACTCAAATTTTCACTGCAGCACCTCCTTTCGATGCAAGCACAGTCTTAACCAAAGATTGGGATCTGGTACAGCCTGATGGAACGGCATTTACCGAAAGTGTACATGGTTCGGTAAATGGTGTTGCATTTGATGCAGCCGGCTCATTGTATATTTCTACCGGAATTGGCATTTACTATATTGATCAATTTACAGTCAACAATTTCAATGCAGGTACGGTCATAACAACTTTGGTTCGTTCACAATCCGGAATCACAGATCTGGCCTCTAATTTTTTCCCTGAACAATCTACTCTTCCCATTTCGTTTGGCGAGTTAACTGTGAAAAAAGCAAGCAAAGGTGCTACTGTAACCTGGACCACTTTGAGCGAATCCAACAACGATTACTTTGTGGTTGAACGCAGCACCGATGGTATCAACTACGTTACTGCCGGCACCGTTAAAGGAGCAGGTAACACAAACGTGAAACAAATCTACAACTTCAACGATGCTACGCTTTCTGCAACTCAGGTTGTATACTACCGCATCCGCCAGGTAGATCTGGATCGCAAACAAACTCTTTCTTCTATAGTATCATTACGCTTAGACGGTATCCGTATCAAAAACTATACGGCATACCCCAATCCGTTTACTTCTGTATTGAAATTGCAACTGGAAAGCGCAGCTCCCGAAACAGTGAACATCCGTTTATCCAACGCTGCAGGACAAGTTGTTAAAACACTGGTAGTGGGTTTGCAAAAAGGAAACAATGCGATCATCCTTTCAGGATTGGAATCTGTAAAAGCAGGATTTTATCTCCTCGAAATGATTTCTTCTGAAGGTGTTCAAACTCAAAAAATCTATAAACAATAAGATAGAGAATTACAATTCTCTTGAAAAGCCCCTCTCGCCAATGGCAGAGGGGTTTCTTGTTGAATCCAAGTGTGCCGGCACATCCTTAACAATAAAGGTTAATTGTAACAGGAACTGAAATCAATTCATGGCGAATACATATAAAATTATTATTAACTAATCTTTTGTACTTACAATTGTTTTTCTGATATTTGCATCCGCATTCCATCTATCCTCTTTAAAAGCTGCCTAAATTCCAATCATTTTACATGATCTGCACTTAGCAATCATGTCATCAGATCCTTCAGAAAGTCCGAAATAAATCCATTCCCCTTTCGAATAACTCGGTTTTGTTTATCCCTTTTTGAAACATGAAAAAAATGAAATTTATGAAAGCAGCAGCGCTCTTTTTGATGTTCATCGGAACATTTTTGACTCAAACATTTGCCCAAACAGTTAGCCTCAGCCCAACTCCTACTGCCACTACATTTGTGGGAGGTAAGATCACCTTTACGGCTACCACAGCCAATGTTGGCGCACCCATTACGTTTACCTGGAATGTAAGCGGTGGTAACGTACCAACGGGAAACAGCGGCACAAAAGAAATCACGTTCCCTTCAGCCGGAACTTTTACCATTTCTGTAACTGCAAGCGGAACGCAAGGAACAGTAACATCGGCAACAACTACCGTTACCGTGTTCCAGCCCAATCTTTATTCTGCTCCTTTATCCGGTGCGATCAGGGCTTATAAAATTAATGAAACCACTGGTGCCATTCTGAATGGTCCTGTTAATGTTGTAACACCCGCTGTTACGACCTATGCATTAGGCAAAAACAAAGTCAATTTGAATGATGCCTTTGGTTGTTTGTATTACATCAAGAGCACCGGAACCAACGACGGGGTTGCAACCATTTACGCCGTAAAACCGGATGGAACCGGAAATACACAGGTTGGAACCATTGATATGAATGGTTCATCACTTGATGAATTAGGTTTCGTACGTCTGGGCTTTTATGCCGGTAAAGGCTATATCATAGCCGGAAGCGGAACAAATATTTACTTTGCGTCTTTCCAGGGCAATGGAATCAATGCCATCAGCAACAAATCAACTCCGGTACAATTAACCGTTGCTGCACCCGGACGTGCGTCTGATTTTTCAAGTGGTGATCTCGCGATTACTGCAGGTGGTACATTGTATGCTGTTGCAAGTATCAACAGTGGCAATACCTACATTTACACGTTAGACGATATCAACAATCCTTCCGTCATCACTAGAAGATGGACCTTGCAATCGAATAATGGTACGTTTGGTGACAACGTGAATGGAATCGCCTGGACACAATCCGGATCCATGCATCTATCTGCCTCCAACGGCTTATACTTTGTAGACCAAACAACAGCCAATTCCGGTAATGGAACAGTACAGGCCACATTAATCAGTAGCTCTTCTACCTTATCTGATCTGGCATCTGATGCGACACCCGCTGAAACAACCCTCCCCATTTCTTTTGGTGAGCTGACTGTGAAAAAAGCAAGCAAAGGTGCTACTGTAACCTGGACCACTTTGAGCGAATCCAACAACGATTACTTTGTGGTTGAACGCAGCACCGATGGTATCAACTACGTTACTGCCGGCACCGTTAAAGGAGCAGGTAACTCAAACGTGAAACAAATCTACAACTTCAACGATGCTACGCTTTCTGCAACTCAGGTTGTATACTACCGCATCCGCCAGGTAGATCTGGATCGCAAACAAAATCTTTCTTCTACTGTTTCATTACGCTTAGACGGCATCCGTATCAAAAACTATACGGCTTACCCCAATCCGTTTACTTCTGTATTGAAATTGCAACTGGAAAGCGCAGCTCCGGAAACAGTGAACATCCGTTTATCCAACGCTGCAGGACAAGTTGTTAAAACACTTGTAGTGGGTTTGCAAAAAGGAAACAATGCGATCATTCTTTCAGGACTTGAATCCGTAAAACCCGGGTTCTACTTCCTCGAAATGATTTCTTCTGAAGGAATACAGACTCAAAAAATCTTCAAACAATAACAACGAGAATTACAATTCTCTTGAAGAACCCCTCTCGCTTACGGCAGAGGGGTTTCTTATTTTCTGATTTTAAGCACCAGTAAAATCAGCACATACACTTTCAATCTATCTTTGCCGAAGATTATGGAAAAAAACTTCATTGATTATATCAGAGTCTTTTGCAGAAGCGGACACGGGGGCGCCGGCAGCAAGCATTTTGCACGCACAAAATTCAATGCCAAGGCAGGACCTGATGGAGGTGATGGCGGACGAGGAGGGCATATTATTTTAAAAGGAAATGCACAACTATGGACGCTTTTACATCTTCGTTATTACAAAAACGTATTGGCGGAAAATGGCACCTCGGGGAATAAAAACAATATGACCGGCAGAGACGGGAAAGACATTATTATTGAAGTGCCGCTGGGCACCATTGCCCGCAATGAAGAAACCGGTGAAAAAATGGCCGAAATCTTAACCGACGGTCAGGAAATCATTCTCATGAAAGGGGGCAGAGGTGGTTTGGGTAATACCAACTTTGCTACGCCTACCAACCAGGCACCTGAATACGCCCAACCCGGCGAACCCGGTATTGAAGGATGGAACATTCTGGAACTGAAAGTGCTGGCTGATGTAGGTTTGGTTGGCTTCCCCAATGCAGGTAAATCAACCTTCTTAAGCAGTATTACGGCCGCCCGACCTAAAATTGCAGATTATGCATTTACAACGCTTACGCCTCAACTGGGCATGGTGGAATACAGGGATGGAAAGAGCTTCTGCATAGCCGATTTACCCGGAATCATTGAAGGTGCCGCTGAAGGTAAAGGTCTGGGACACCGCTTCCTCCGTCATATAGAACGAAACAGTATCTTGTTGCTGGTAGTACCGGCAGACAGTACAGATCACAGAAATGAAATCAATATTCTCATTGAAGAACTTCGTAAGTACAACCCCGAAATGCTGCATAAAAAAATGGCCATTGCAATCAGCAAAAGCGATATGCTGGATGAAGAACTAAAGACCGCAATAGCAAAAGAGTTGCCGCAAACCATTCCGCATGTTTTTATTTCATCCGTAACCGGACAAGGGCTTTCCGAATTGAAAGATCTGTTATGGAAGGAACTAAATTCCTGAAGGGCATAAAAAACCGTGTTAATAAAAACAAAACCCTGTTTAGCGTTCATCTACACAAGGCCGTTCGTTGTATTTTCATGGTCTAAACATCAACGATGCTTCACATATTCTGGTTTATACTCTTTGTTGGGGTTGCGGCACCTCCGCTACAGGCACAAGCCGTTCGTACACTGCAAAAATCCATTGTACTGCAAATGCCTAAAGGGCGCGGTGAAAACGGAGGAACCGTAGCCATACATCTGAAAACAAGGTATTACTATGCCACCGTTACCGGGAATCCGACTTTTTCGATGGCTATTTTTGACGGCTCCGGGAACAGGATCGGACCACCGGACCTTACCTTACTGACAGACAGCAGAGGTCTTTGGTACGACCCTTTTGCCAAAACCTTTCATGCGAATTGCTACGGAAAACAAGGCTGGGCACAATACACACTTGATGAAGCAGGAATACCTTATGAGGTCAGATCGCTTTTTTCCGGCAAGTTGCAACCCCAACCCAATTCGGTGGCAGCTTACGTTCAACGGGAACACAGTATTTGCTTTCTCAAAGGGACAAATGCCGTTTTTTTCGACGCCGGGAGTGGTAAAGAACAGCCCCAAAAAACCATTCCACTCAAAATTGGTTACACCAAAAAAAATCCTCCACCGGCAAACTGGTCAACCGACACACTTGAAATTCCCGCTGTTTACAACTCCACCACCCTAATTTACACCGGAATTGCAAACGCAGAGATTGGGTTACTGAACACGCAAACGCATGAAATCGAACTTTACAGTAAAAACGATGGACTTCTGACCCAGCGGTTAGTCCTACCACAAAGTATTTCTTTAAAGAATCAATTCAATTTCGCATTTTGTAATGGAATTTACTGGCTTTATGACCCTTCGGCGAGGTCTTGGGTCGGCCTTCGTTAACCTGTGCACTTGGTCCAGAAACGAATACTTGTTTCTACCTGTTGCCCTTTCGGCTTCTGAAAACGACCGCCAATCCATTTTATCATCAAAACATTGATTTTTGCCGTAGGTTTGCGCCATTCAAAAGCCTTCTTAAAGATGTTTTTGAATTCAATTATTTTCGATTGCGTGATTCACCATAAGTGCCGATCGGCGAAACACGCGACATGAGTAAAACCCTAATTAGGTTTGATTCATTTCGGGAATAGAAACAAAGGATCATATCATTCAACCATAATAAAAAACAATAAAACACACATATGAAAAAGCTCGCAGTAACGATTGTTTTATGCTTCACGCTCCTACGAAGTTTTGCAGACGAAGGCATGTGGCTGCCTCTGTTATTAGGGGAACAAGTCTATGCAGAAATGCAGAAAAAAGGTTTAAAACTCACCAAAGATCAGTTGTACAACATCAACAAGGTTTCTCTCAAGGATGCCATCATCATTTTTGGCGGAGGCTGCACAGGAGAAATTGTAAGCAACAAAGGTTTGATTTTTACGAACCACCATTGCGGGTACAGTGCCATCGCATCTGCATCGAGTGTAGAGAACAATTATCTGCGCGATGGCTTTTATGCTAAAAACTTCAAAGAGGAAATCAAAACATCCTTAAGTGTGCAATTTCTGATTCGGATTGATGATGTAACCAAGGAGGTACTCGACTCATTGGGAACACTGGAAGGCAAAGCAAGAGCCGATAAACAAGCCGCTGTTTTAGCGGCCATTAACAAGAGGCTTTCAAAGACAGAAAACTTTATCGAATGCAGAGTCAGTGCTTTATTCAAAGGAAACCAATACCTCGCATTTGTTTACCAACGCTATAAAGATGTTCGTTTGGTAGGAACACCACCCGAAAGTGTCGGTAAATTTGGAGGAGATACCGATAACTGGGAATGGCCTCGCCATACGGGCGATTTCAGTGTATTTCGTGTTTATGCCAGCCCCGATGGCAAACCCGCCGAATACAGTGAAAACAACACCCCTTTGAAACCCAAACATTTCCTTCCTGTTTCACTCAAAGGAATCAAAGATGGTGACTTCGCTATGATCTGGGGATATCCGGGAAGTACCAATCGCTATGAATCTTCGATGGGCATCAAGCTCGCAACCGAAGTCAACAACCCTACTTTCGTCAAGCTCCGTGATGCACGTTTAAAGTTCATGTTAACCGAAATGCAAAAAGACGCTGCAACCAAATTGAAACTGGCCAGCAATTATGCATCCGTCGCGAACTACTGGAAATTTTTTGATGGCGAAACCAAACAACTGATGAAATACGATGTGTTTGGGCAAAAACAAAAAAACGAAGCCGCTTTCATCAAATGGGCCAAAGGCAAACCTGAATTTGAATCCATTTTCACCGATTGGGAAAAAGCCTATGAAGAGTGGAGGCCTTATTCCATGCATCGTATTTATATGAATGAAGGCATATTTGGATCTCCGCTTATTTCTTTTGCATCCTCTCTAATTCAACTGGAAGCTGTTTTGGTTAAAACAGATGCTACAAAAGAAGACTTGCAAAAAGCTTTAAATGCTGTCGTTGCGGCCCGTAAAACCTTCATGGAAGAACACAACGCTGCAAGCGATCAAAATATTTTGGGTGCTGTTTTAATGATGTATTACAAAGACATCCCGCAAGAGCAACATCCGATCGGCTTTTTTGAAAGCCTTAAAGGAAGCTTTGGAGATCTGAAAAACGAGTCTACATATAAAACATATGCTGCGTCTGTTTTTTTAAACACACTCCTTCTCAATGATGAAAAATGGAATGCATTCATTGCCAATCCCGATGCAGTTGTTTTGCAACAAGATCCGGCATTTACAATCGCGTCTACATTTTATAAAAACTGGAATTCCAAATTCTTACCCAAATCACAAGCCTTTATGGTTAAGAATAACGATCTGGGCCGATTGTACCTGAAAGGCATCATGGCAATGAATCCTGAAAAAAGGAAAAAAATGTACCCTGATGCAACATTTACCATGCGCGTTTCTTACGGCAATGTAAAAAACTACATTCCCAGAGATGCGGTTAAATACGATTACATTACTACCAGCAAGGGCTTGCTTGAAAAATACAAAGCAGGCGATTATGAATTTGATCTGCCGAAACGCCAGGTTGAATTGCTGAAACAAAAAGATTTTGGTCCTTACATAGACAAACAAAGGAAAGATTTAGTCATTGCCTTCATTACTACGAATGATATTACAGGTGGAAACAGCGGGTCTCCGGTGATTGATGCAAATGGAAATTTAATTGGTCTCGCCTTTGATGGAAATTATGAAGCGCTGAGTCATAAACTTACTTTTGACAAAAACCTCAACCGCACCATTTGCGTAGACATACGTTATGTTTTGTGGTGTATTGAAAAATTAGGTGGGGCATCCAATCTCATCAACGAATTGAAATTGATAAAATAACAATTACGAGAAAACGAGAAACCCGCTCCCTGGAGCGGGTTTTTTGTTTCCGAAAGGATCTCAAACCTTTTCGATGAGATTCCGGCCGATCATCCGGACCGTTTTCTTTGTTTTGATCACATTCTGTTTAAAATTTCTTCATGACTTCTTAATAATAAATCAACATTCCGTTTACATGATCCGGCAATATTTGCAAAACCCTTCTTGTGAAGACCCATTTCAAAACAATAATACTCTCGGACATTCATCTTGGAATTCGAAACTCCAGAGTAAAAGAAGTTGTCGACTTTTTGAACCATCACAGTTGTGATACGCTCATTCTGAATGGCGATATCATTGACGGATGGCAACTTAAAAAATCGGGAAACTGGAAGAAAAAGCATACGGCCTTTTTTCGTGTCATCATGAAATACATGCACAAATACGATACAAAAGTGATCTACCTGCGTGGCAATCATGATGATTTTTTAGACGAAATACTTCCCTTTTCCTTTGGTCAGTTTGTGATCAAACGACATCACATCCTGCAAAGCGGTTCTAAAAAATACTACATCGTTCATGGCGATATTTTTGACAGCATCACAACAAAATTGAAATGGATCGCAAAACTGGGTGATATCGGTTATACGTTTTTGTTGTGGTTCAACCGGCACTACAATCAATACCGACTTAAAAAAGGATTGCCCTATTACTCGCTTTCGCAGGTTGTGAAACAAAAAGTTAAGTCGGCCGTGTCCTTTGTTTCTGATTACGAGGAACAGCTTTGCGCCGTAGCTGCCGCCAATCAATGTGATGGCATCATTTGTGGACACATTCATCAGGCAGCAAACAAATACATCGAAAACATCCACTATCTCAACAGCGGAGATTGGGTAGAAACCATGAGTGCACTCACTGAAAACGAAACCGGAGACTGGTCGATTGTCTATTACAATGAATGGAAACAAAAACAAGACGAACACAGTGCAGTTGATACAAACCGAATGCTAAATCAGGTCTTTCTCGATGAGCTAACGGATCCCCGGTAATCATCAGGAATACGCTTTAAAGAATACAACATGAACAATAAATTCATTTTTGTGGTTCAGGGGGAAGGAAGGGGACATCTGACACAAGCAATTGCCCTGTATGAGCTGTTGACAGCTAAAGGGCATACCGTTCAGGCAGTTCTGATTGGCAACTCTTCAGATAGAAGCATTCCTGCTTATGTAAGCGAACGTATTCATGCACCAATAATTACGTTTAAAAGTCCGGGTTTTAAAACGGATCCTAAGAACAAATCCATTCATCTTGGTAAAACCATCATCAGCGCATTTGCCAATCGGAAGCAGTATCAAAAAAGTATGCAAACCATAAGGTCAACTGTGGAATCGTACCGGCCGGATGTGCTCGTTAACTTTTATGAACCGATCATTGGCCTTTGCAGTTTCATAAAAAAGTTCAACACGAGCGTTGTATCAATTGCCCATCAGTATATTTATCTGCATCCGGAATACAAATTTCCGTCAGGCTCGAAAACTATTGATCGGATTTTTCTTAAGTGGTACACAAAACTTACGGCATTCGGTTCACAAAAATTAGTTGCGCTTTCGTTTTACCCTCTGCAAACCAATTCATATAAAAACATCCTCCTGTCACCACCTCTTTTGAGAAAAGAACTGAAGGAACAAGAAGTATATAAGGGCACCCACTTCCTGGTTTATCTGGTCAACAGCGGTTACATGCAGGACGTTATCAACTGGCACAAGTTAAACCCCGATTTTGAACTCCATTGTTTCACAGACAGTAAAATTGTAAAAGGGAAGTGGCAATACAATGAAAATCTTTGCTTTCATTCGCTGGACGACCGGAAATTTTTAAACTACATGGGCAGTAGTAAGGGATTGATAACAACGGCCG
>CANGQQ010000052.1 GCA_947456025.1 Chitinophagaceae bacterium
AATCGGTTTCTGGCTTGTTTTGCTCAAAACCAAGAGGTATTTGGTTGGTCATACAACAAAAATAACCAAATAAATTCCATTCAAGCACGATCATAAAACACTGTTCTATGCGTTATACAGACAGAAGTTGCATACATTTTCAGGAAACTTCTTTATTTTTACAGAATGTAAATTCCTTTTTTTATGAAAAAATTGCTCGTTTTAATCGTTGCAGTATCCTTTGTCTCCTTGTTGGTAACTTCCTGTGCCGGAAGTCGTAAAGGAATGGGATGCCCTTCCAGTACTGTCAATCGTCCTTTTCGCAGTTAATTCATTCAGGAAATGATTTGGAACGATCTGTCTTCCTCTGAACAATTGGAGCAACTTCTTTTGGATTCACAAAGAAATCCACAACTCATCTTTAAGCACAGTACGCGATGCAGTATCAGCAGTGTGGCTAAAAGCAGGATTGAAAAATCGCAGATCCCTGATGCTTATACGATCTATTATCTGGACTTGATCCGATACCGATCACTTTCCAATTTCATTGCTGAGAAATTGCAGATCACCCATGAATCTCCACAACTTTTAGTAATTCACAAAGGTGTTTGTGTTTATCACGAAAGTCATCTGGCCATATCCATCAATGATGTTCAGGAGGCTTTAGTATCCGGTCCTGAATCCATTCAAAAAAATATTGTTTAAATTAATTACTCCCCTTAATTTTGCGGCATGAAAAAAATGTCTCATATACATCATCCTTCTTGCCTGTTAGGGTAAGCCGATGGTGCTATGTGTCACACATAAAACTAATAAAAGGTTTACCGATGGGTAAGCCTTTTTTATTTAACCATTACATTTTGAACTATGAGTCAAGTCAAACTGAAAATTGCCATTCAAAAGTCGGGTCGTCTGTACGATGATTCGATTAAACTTTTAAACGAATGTGGAATCGAATTAAGAAACGTGAAAGATCGCCTCAAGACCGAATCGGATAATTTTCCGATGGAGATTTTCTTTTTGCGTGACGATGATATTCCACAATATGTTGAAGACGGAGTAGCAGACATTGGTATCGTTGGCGAAAATGTACTTTTTGAAAAGAATAAAAAAGTTGAAATTGTTGAAAAACTAGGTTTCAGTAAATGCCGTTTGTCAATTGCCGTGCCACGTAATGAGACGTATGATGGTCCCGCCTATTTGCAGGGAAAACGAATTGCAACCAGTTATCCGTTTCTGGTTAATCAGTTTCTTGAAAAAGAAGGCATTCAGGCTGAAATTCATGAAATCAGCGGTTCTGTAGAAATAGCACCGGGCATTGGTTTGGCCGATGTGGTTGCCGACTTGGTTAGCAGCGGCTCAACGTTGTTCATGAACGGATTGAAAGAGGTCGCAGCTATCTTACAATCGCAGGCGGTTTTGATCCGTAACTCCGGAATGGATGAGGTAAAACTTCAAATCCTTAACAAGTTACTTTTTCGTATCAGCGCTGTTAAAAAATCGAAACGAAACAAATACGTTTTACTGAATGCACCCAACGATCGGCTGGATCAAATTATTGCTCAATTACCGGGCATGAAAAGTCCAACGGTTTTACCACTTGCCGAAACCGGCTGGAGCAGTGTGCACAGTGTGATCAATGAAGATGAATTCTGGGATAAAATTGAGGCTTTAAAAGCCGCCGGAGCACAGGGAATATTGGTTGTTCCTATCGAAAAAATGATTGTCTGAACCGAAAGAATTATAAGTTATGAAGATCAGTATCAATCCACAACGTTCAGAATGGAAAGCGCTCATTCAACGACCTGTTTTTGACGCATCTCATCTGGAGAAAAAAGTGGATAAAATCCTGAAGGTCATTCAACAAAAGGGTGATCGTGCCATTCGAAAGTATACCAAAGAGTTTGACGGAGTTACTGTTCGTAAAACGCTTGTTTCATCCAAAGAGTTGAAAAATGCCGAACGTTCTGTTTCTGATGAGTTGAAACAGGCAATCCAACGTGCGAAAGCCAATATTGAAGTTTTTCACAAAGCACAAATTGCAACACCTGAAATCATTGAAACGATGCCCGGCGTTCGTTGTTGGCGAAAATCGGTTGCAATCGATAAGGTTGGGCTGTATATCCCAGGCGGATCCGCTCCTTTGTTTTCAACCTTGCTCATGCTGGGTATCCCTGCTAAGCTGGCCGGTTGTAAAGAAATTGTATTGTGCTCCCCTCCCGATAAAGAAGGAAACTTGCATCCCGCTATCTTGTACACAGCGTCCCTGATTGGAATTTCAAATATTTACAAAATAGGTGGTGTACAGGCGATTGCAGCTATGGCTTTTGGTACCGAAACGGTGCCTCAAGTGTACAAAATATTTGGTCCCGGAAACCAATATGTAACCTGTGCAAAACAACTCGTTCAAAAAGCCGGAACGGCAATCGACATGCCGGCAGGTCCCAGCGAAGTATGTGTTTTAGCCGATGAAACGGCAGATCCTGAATTTATTGCATCGGATCTACTTTCTCAGGCAGAACATGGCCCGGACAGCCAGGTGTTTCTTGTTTCCACTTCCGAGAAATTGATTCAAGAAGTACTTCAGGCAACACAAGCCCAATTAGAAAAATTACCCAGAAAAGAACTGGCTGAAAAATCATTGCAGAACAGTCAGGCTGTTTTTATTCAAAATATGAGCGAGGCCGTGGAACTGGTCAACGAATACGCTTCTGAACACCTGATCATTTGTTGCAAAGATGCCGGTAAATGGGCCGATCAGATAACCAATGCCGGTTCGGTATTTATTGGTTCTTACTCACCCGAAAGTGCGGGTGATTATGCCAGTGGTACCAATCACACGCTGCCTACGAATGGCTATGCACGAGCATACAGTGGTGTAAGCATCGACAGTTTTGTGAAGAAAATCACCTATCAGCATTTGACACAGGAAGGATTGCATGCTATCGCTCAAACAGTTGTTACAATGGCTGAAACAGAAGGGCTTCAGGCTCATGCAGAAGCTATTCGCGTACGACTGAAAAACAAGGTTTAATTTTCCGGCATTAAATAACGAACTATGGCTTTCGATATCAATCAACTATTAAGACCCAATATAAAGGCGCTTGTCCCCTATTCATCAGCACGGGATGAATTTCAGGGTGAAGCAAAAATTTATCTGGATGCGAATGAAAACAGTATTGGATCCCCACTACTGAAATGGTACAATCGCTATCCGGATCCTTATCAACTCAAGATCAAAGAAAAGCTCTCAGCAATCAAGGGTGTTTCCATTGAACAAATTTTCCTTGGAAACGGAAGTGATGAATGTATTGATATTTTATACAGAGCTTTTTGCAATCCGGGCACAGACAATGTAATTATTTGTCCGCCTACCTACGGAATGTATGAAGTAAGTGCCAATATCAATGATGTTGAAATCCGAAAAGCGCCGTTGCTGGAGAACTTTCAGCTGGACTTGATTCATATGGAAACCTTAGTGGATGAGCATACGAAGATCATTTGGATCTGTTCACCTAATAATCCTACAGGCAACAGCATTCATCATGAAGATATAGAAGCCGTTTTGAACAACTTTGACGGAATCGTAGTTGTGGATGAGGCATATATCAATTTCGCACGTCAGCATTCGTTCATTCAACAATTAAATGATTATCCCAATCTGGTTGTGATGCAAACCCTGAGTAAAGCCTGGGGATTGGCCGGCTTACGATTAGGAATGGCTTTTGCAAGTGAAGAAATCATCCGTGTCTATAACAAAGTAAAACCTCCTTATAACATCAGCGAAGCCGTACAGGAACTGGTTTTGGAAGCGCTTGACCATGTAGAAGATGTCAATGCAATGATTCGTGAACTGGTACATCAAAGATTGCGTCTGGAACAGGAATTGTTACAAGTACCGATCGTACAACGTATCTATCCTTCCGATTCCAATTTTCTTTTGGTTCAGGTTCAGGATGCACGTGCTGTTTATGAATGGTTGTTGACCCAAAAAATTGTTGTACGCGACAGAAGTAAAGTCATACTGTGCGACAATTGTATAAGGATCACGGTGGGAACGGAATCGGAAAATTCGGAATTGCTTGATGCACTTTTACAATTTCAGGCAGCTTAAGTGAATTATTGAAGTCATTCAAGATGAACCTCATTTCATCTTTAATACATAGGATCTAATTTTAATACTATTTAAAAGCATTCGTATGAAACGTGTTTTGTTTATTGATCGCGATGGGACTTTAAATAAAGAGGCACCTCCTACCTATCAAATCGACAGTTGGGAGAAACTTGAATTTTATCCTGAAGTGTTTCAATATCTGAGCCGCATTGCCAATGAACTGGATTTTGAATTGGTGATGATTACCAATCAGGACGGCCTGGGAACAGAAAGTTTTCCTGAAGCACATTTCTGGCCTATTCAACAACACATCATAAAAAGTTTTGCCAACGAAAACATCCATTTCAAGGCGGTTTATATTGACAAAACTTTTCCTCATGAAAATGCGCCAACCCGCAAACCGGGAATCGGAATGGTAACCTCATACATCAACAATCCCGAATATGACCTGGAACATTCTTTTGTTATTGGAGACCGGATCACCGATGTACAACTGGCTAAAAATTTAGGATGTAAAGCGATCTGGATGAATCAGGAGCCCGGATTGGGCGCAGCAGAAATCAGTGAAGCAATTCAAGCGGTGAAATCTGTAATTTCTTTGGAGACTACTGAATGGCAAGCGATCTATACGTTTTTAAAGGCCGGACTAAGAGAAGTTGAACATGAGCGCAATACCAATGAAACGAAAATAAAAATTAAAGTGAATCTGGATGGGAATGGCCAATCTGATATTAATACCGGAGTTGGTTTTTTTGATCACATGCTCGATCAAATTGCTCGTCACGGAAAAATAGATCTTACGATTCAAACTCAAGGAGATTTACATATCGACGAACATCATACGATTGAAGATACCGGCATTGCGTTGGGAGAAGCGTTTGCAAAAGCCCTGGCCGATAAAAGAGGTATTGAGCGATATGGTTTTGCGTTGCCTATGGATGAGGCTTCAGCAAAAGTGCTGATTGATTTTGGCGGACGCAACTGGATGGTGTGGAATGCGCTCTTCAAACGTGAAAAAATTGGTGATATGCCAACTGAAATGTTTTATCATTTCTTCAAGTCCTTTAGTGATGCGGCCCGTTGTAATTTACACATTGAATGTCATGGGGATAATGAACATCATAAAATCGAAGCGATATTCAAAGCGTTTGCAAAGGCCATCAGAATGGCCGTTAAGCGCGATCCGTTTTCAAATCACCTTCCGTCAACAAAAGGCGTGCTTTAAACTGATATGATGAAAAGAAGTTGAAATTCTGACTTTTATCATCTTGTGAAAAATAAACAACGGTTAGTTTTACATCAAAATTAAAAACTTTGATATGAAAACCTTACTCGTTCCTGTTGACTTTTCAGACACCTCATTGAATGCGGCACGATATGCTGCCGGCCTGGCAAAACAGGTGGGAGCTAAAATCATATTGATTCATGCCTATGAACCACCTGTAAGCTACCCTCTTCGCGATGGGATTCAAGTTTCCGACGAAGGCATTAAAGAGATTAATTTACAGGAACTTAAAAAAATAGCTGATGATTTGTCTTCACTGGAACCGGTTGTTAAATTCGAGATCATGCAATTGGAAGGTTCTCTTCTTGATGTCATCAAACAGTTTGAAGATAATGTGGATGTATTTATGGCTGTGATGGGCATAACCGGTGCAGGCTTGTTAAAAGAAAAATTAGTTGGCAGTAATACGTTAAAAGTGGCAAAAGGAACTTCTGTTCCTGTTATGATCATTCCTAAAAATGCTAAATATTCCGACTTGAATGATATTGGACTGACAACAGATTACCGTGATGTAGTCAATACGGTGCCTGAAAAGAAAATCAAAGAATTTCTGAATGCTACCGGTGCCCGACTCCATATTTTAAATGTTGATTTCGAAGGAGAATATGTGACTGAAAATACGCCGCAGGAAAGTGGAATCATGGAAGCGATGTTTCAGGATGTGCATCCTAAATACCACTTCATTCAATACCGCGAAATTGCTGAAGGCTTGAGTGAGTATTCAGTAAACAATTCGATTGAAATCATGATTTCAATACCCAAAAAACACTCATTTTTTGAAAGTTTTGTCCATCCGGTCAACATGACTAAGAAATTGATATTCCACAGCAAAGTTCCGGTGTTGGTGATGCATTACTAAAAAGAAAACGATTGCTTGCACTTCTATATCAAAAAAGCAGCTTTAAGCTGCTTTTTGTTTTTTAAAGAATGCATAGTCTACTCAAAAAGTTCTTGCTGCGGAGTTGTTTCTTCCTTGATCCATTCCATTTCAACACTTTTGTTATAATCCGCCAACTTCGCTCCAACCGCTTTCCATCCCATGATATCAGCCACTTTTGCCAATTTTATTTTGGCTTTGCGAATTTGTGTTCCTTTTCCGCTTTGCATATGTAAGACCGGTTCACTTTCGGTTGTAACAGCCTCTAAATAATTCCCTTTACCTTCTTTAATGAAGAAGAATTTATTCCGTAGCGTTGTAGTTTCGATCTTGAACCTCTTGACATTATACTGCATTTTTTCCTGATCCAGATATACAGCTGTAAGAATGCGTTCCGGATGGAACCGTTCAATGAGAATTACATTTTCAGGATCGAATTTCTGGGTTGTTTCCTGATCTGTAATTTCATAATAGCCGTCTTTATAAATGACCAGTATGCGGTCTTCCGGCTGAAAGCTTCCCAGCAATTGACCTTTTTCTTCCACATTCAAGCGACCAAACTGATCGTCAAACCATATTTTTTTACCCGAAAGCGTTGATCGTCCTTTCTCTTTAAGTTTGATACTTTTAACGGGGTATTTCGTCACCTGATTACCCATGCTGCTACGGCCCTTGATCTCCAGTTCTTCAAAATAAAATTCCAGGTCTTTGTTTCGGGCGCTGCAATTGGGACTCAATAACACTTTTACTACTTCTGCCTCACCATTGGGGTTGACTGAAAAATAAATCACCTTGCTTTTGTCGTCGCCTTTCGTTAAATCATAAACTTTTTCCCTTGTAACCCCTGTTACATTGAACCGTTTGGCATAAGTGACACCACTTTTCCCATCCGAATAAATCATATTGTACGTCGTCCGTTCATCATTCTTTTGAAAAAGAGCAACATGAATGATGTCTTTTCCAATGTAGGTTTTGTCTGACACTTTAACGACTTTCATAATCCCCCTCTTGGTGAAAACAATCACATCATCAAGGTCTGAGCAATCACATACAAACTCATCTTTTTTAAGAGCCGTACCCACGAATCCATCTTCGCGGTTGATGTAGAGTTTGGCATTTGCAATGGCAACTTGTTTGATCTGTATGGTTTCAAAAGGTTTGATTTCTGTCTTTCGTTCCCGGCCCTTTCCGTATTTCTTCAACAAGCCTTCGTAATAGGCGACGGCATATTCTACTAAATGATCCAGATCGTATTGTACTTGTTTGATCTCATTCTCAAGGTTGCGGATTTGTTCATTTAATTCATCAATATCCAGTTTGTAGATTCTGCGAACAGGCTTTTCAGTTAGTTTGATGATATCCTCTCTTAAGATATCTCTTTTGAGCAGTTTTTTAAAGGGCGCAAAGCCTTTGTCAATAGAATTCAAAACCACATCCCATGTTTCATGTTTCTTCTCCAGTTCTTTATAAATCTTTTCTTCAAAGAAGATTTTTTCCAGGGAAGTATAATGCCATTTTTCCTGAAGTTCGGCGAGTTTGATTTGGAGTTCTTTTTGCAGCAGATCCTTTGTTTGATTTGCCGAATAGGTCAACAATTCAGTCACCCCTAAAAAGCGTGGCTTCTGATCTACGATAACACAGGCATTGGGCGAAATGCTTACTTCACAATCCGTAAATGCATAGAGGGCATCAATGGTAATATCGGGAGATATACCGGGAGCCAGATCAATTTGTATTTCAACTTCTGCTGCTGTATTGTCTGTAACTTTTTTAATTTTTATTTTCCCCTGATCGTTGGCCTTAACAATACTCTCCATCAATTGGGATGTTGTTACACTATAAGGCACATCCTTGATGAGTAATGTCTTTTTGTCTACTTCTTCGATGTGCGCCCGAACACGAACCTTGCCGCCTCTTTTGCCATCGTTGTAATTGCTTACGTCTACCATTCCACCCGTCATGAAATCGGGATAGATTTCAAAACGCTTACCTTTTAAGCACTTGATGGATGCATCAATGAGTTCACAAAAATTATGAGGAAGAATTTTGGTTGAAAGACCAACCGCAATACCATCAGCACCCTGTGCCAATAATAGCGGGAATTTGACCGGTAACACAACAGGCTCATTCTTGCGTCCGTCGTAACTCAGTTGCCATTCTGTGGTTTTATTGTTGAATGCAACGTCGAGTGCAAATTTCGACAACCGTGCTTCAATATAACGGGCTGCAGCAGCATCATCACCGGTTCGAACATCGCCCCAGTTACCTTGTGTGTCAACCATCAAATCCTTTTGGCCGATATGAACCAATGCATCCCCAATGCTGGCATCGCCATGCGGATGATATTGCATGGCTTGCCCAATGATGTTTGCCACTTTATTGTAGCGTCCATCATCCATTTCTTTCATGGCATGAAGGATCCTTCGTTGTACCGGTTTGAGCCCATCCTCTATTGCCGGAACAGCACGTTCCAAAATAACATACGAAGCGTAATCCAAAAACCAGGTTTTATACTGTCCCTGAATTCCACTTTCGTTATCAAATACGTTCTCTTTCTTTTTTTGAGCACTCATACAAATCACTATTCTTCTGTTAACAATTCTGCAGTTTGAGCAGACTTCCCTTTTACTTCAAAATCTTTCATGTTCTTTATTTCACCTTGCACATCATAAGCCCCTTCGATAATCTGTTGTTTTAAGCGCCAAAGTAGAAAGGCATCGCCGGTGGTTTCTTTGTTTTTAGACAGAAACTGATGAATGATTTTACTTGCTTTTTGCCAATCGCCTGTTATGTATTTTTTTAAGTCACTGTCATAATAATGGTATCCGTGAACAGAAAGTTTTTTTCCGCCTTCCAGAATCCGAACGCCTTTGTCATCGGAACAAATTTTGCTCCATTCATCAGGGTCCACTTCAAATTCACTCATTGTAATTAATCGTGCGAGTTTTTTGGCTTTCAAAAACTCCTTAGGTTGAATTGCGTGAATCCATTGAGGGTAAAAAATTTGACCTTTTTCATTGATGAAGGGCAAATTGTTTAAGTATAAAATATAAACACGTCCCTGATAGGATTTTAATTGGCTCATCAGCCAGTAATAACCACATACGTCGTGTTTGTTTTGCGCTGCCCAAATCCATAACACTTCACCGGGTTCAGCATCCAGTTTGGCAATAAGATGCTGTACCAAGGCCAAGTCATTGACTTCATTTTGATCGACTTTACCATCATAATCACCGCCGGCAAGAATTGCGCGCCACCAGTTTTTTCGGTTTTCGATTCCCTCATCCGTGTCAATCCCGGCTAATGGACCAACGGCATAATCATCCTTTACCTGCATGATTTCACCTGCAAGTGTTTCATCTAATTCCTGTGCCTGTTTCAAAACCGTAACATCGGCTTCGTTAAATACGACGTGTATCATGTGAATGCTTAATACTTTTTAAATGATCGGTTATTCTTCAATAAGATCCAGTTCAAGTTTCAGGTTATCGATAATGAATTCCTGACGATCCTGTGTGTTTTTGCCCATATAGTCTTCAAGTAATTGTGGAATATGTGTATCGGGCAAGAGCATTACCGGCTCTTTACGCATTTCGGAACCGATGAAACGGGCAAATTCATCCGGACTAATTTCACCCAATCCTTTGAATCGTGTAATTTCAGGTTTCCCTCCAAGTTTTCTGATTGCAGCCTGTTTTTCTGTATTGTCGTAACAGTAAATCGTTTCCTGTTTGTTACGAACCCGAAACAGAGGCGTTTCCAAAATATACACATGTCCGTTTTTTACCAGATCCGGGAAGAATTGCAAAAAGAATGTCATCAGCAACAAACGAATATGCATTCCATCAACGTCGGCATCGGTTGCAAATACAATGTTGTTGTAACGAAGATTCTCGTAACCTTCTTCGATATTGAGTGCATGCTGCAGTAAGTTAAATTCCTCATTCTCATACACGATTTTTTTTGTAAGACCGTAACAATTCAATGGCTTCCCCCTTAAACTAAAAACGGCTTGTGTTTCAACATTTCGTGCTTTGGTAATACTACCGCTGGCCGAGTCTCCTTCGGTAATAAAAATCGTGCTCTCTTTTTGTTTTTCCAGTATCTTATCCTTTTCTTTTCCGGTAGCCTCATCATTGTAATGAAACCGGCAGTCCCTCAATTTTTTATTATGCAGATTTGCTTTCTTGGCACGTTCGTTGGCTAATTTTTTGATGCCTGCCAGTTCTTTACGTTCCCGTTCGTTCTGCTCGATGCGTTTTTTGAGTGCATCTGCTACTGCCGGGTTTTTATGCAAAAAGAGATCCAGATCACGGGACAAAAAATCACCGATGAAGTTTTTCATGGTTGGACCGCCTTCCGACACGACCGTTGAACCCAATTTGGTTTTGGTTTGGCTTTCAAAAACGGGTTCTTGCACTCTCACACTGATAGCAGCACAAATACTGCCTCTGATATCGGCCGCGTCGTAATCTTTTTTATAAAAATCACGAATGGTTTTTACAAACGTTTCACGGAATGCGGCAAGATGCGTTCCTCCCTGAGTTGTAAACTGTCCGTTTACAAATGAATAATACTCTTCCCCATATTGGTTTTCATGTGTAATAGCCACCTCAATATCATCGCCTTTCAGATGTATGATGGGATAGCGAAGTTCATCGGCATTGGTCTTTCGTAACAAAAGATCCAGCAATCCATTTTTGGAAATGTATTTCTTGCCGTTGAAATATAAAGCGAGTCCGGCATTTAAATAACAATAATTCCAAAATTGATTGTCGATGTATTCATGAATAAAATGATAGTTTTTGAACACGCTATCGTCTGGTATGAAAGTGACAAGTGTCCCATTCTGCTCCGTCGTTTTTTGTTCTTTTTCTTCTCGTACAAGCACTCCTTTTTCAAATGCAGCTGATTTCATTTTCCCTTCTCTGAAGGAGGTGACTGTAAAGGAACTGCAAAGTGCATTTACAGCTTTGGTTCCCACACCGTTAAGACCAACACTCTTCTGAAAGACTTTGCTGTCGTATTTGGCCCCGGTGTTGATTTTACTTACCACATCCACTACTTTTCCGAGGGGAATACCTCTGCCATAGTCACGAATAGATACCGTACCTTTTTCATGGGTTACTTCTATTTGTTTTCCATAACCCATTGTATGTTCATCAATACAATTGTCGATTACTTCTTTGAGTAAAACATAAATGCCATCATCCGGACTACTCCCATCTCCCAATTTGCCGATGTACATACCGGGACGTAAACGAATGTGTTCTCTCCATTCAAGTGTTTTAATGGAATCCTCGTTGTAATCGAATAATTGTTTTTCTTCTGCCATAGTTCAAAATCTCCTGCGTTTAGAAAAAGTAAATCAATGCTTGTAACTGTAATCCGATCCGGCATGAACGTAGTTTCATCCGTTATGAGGAACTTGGAACGAATTGCAACGGGCAAATATAATAAAACCGATCCCCCTGCCACCGAAACTAATTGTTCACATCCCTGTTAATAATTTTTGTGCTTTTCATTTTTATTTTGCAATTTCGCAACACTAAATACTTACAGATGGACGGCAAAATTTATACACTGCTCACAATTTATATCGTTTACTTTTTGACGGCTGTATCAATGGCCTTGTTTCCCGGCGTTCAAAAAGTATTGACAGGGCTCATTTTTGGGGGCATGGGTATCGTACTTTTCCTGGTCTCTTTCCTGATTTGGGTTTTGAGCCCCAAAAATGAAAGATAATCGAATCAATTCATTCGAACTTTGTTGCGAAATAATGGGGCGAACGATCCCACATTAATCTACATTTCATGAAGTTTTTGGTGCTATTTTTCTGTTTACTTTTATCAGACAAAATCAAAGCACAACAACAAGAATATCTTCTTTTAGATAGTTGTTTTTTTTATGCCAACTCCAATGAACAGATTGCCGGTCAAATGGTTTTAAGGGCCCAACGGACGGCAACCTGGAAGCAAGCCGACATTTCAATGGAACGGTTTTTTGAGCAGTTTTTTAAACCCTATCTTCAAAAATCGGCCGGAGGCAACTTAAAACTGAGTTTGCTCATTGACCCTACCGGCCACTGCTGCTTTTTTAAGGTTGTACCCAATAGCAATGTTCGTCCCGATTATACCTCTTTAAAGCAGCAGTTGGATCGTAGCAGCTGGAACCCGGCAAGCTATCGGGAATCCGAGATTTATATGGTCAAAACACTTCAAATCCGGTTTGAAGGAAAGAAATTACACGTTACAGAACTTGATTAAAGTAAATTTGGTTTCTTTGACAGCAGGATTTTGCCTGCTTTGACTATTTTTTATGCTAAATAGTCAGGATGTCTTATTTTTAACAGCAGCAATACTTTACGATTCATGAACATCAGAGTCTTCATTCTATTGATTTTTATAGCAACATCCCAGCTTTGTTTTGCCCAAAAAAAGGTTAAGGAAAAGGTACAACGAGAAGATCCGGCGTTGTCACCTCAGGCTTTGCATGATTTGTATATTAAAAAACGGAATGAGAAGCGTCTTTTCGGCTGGTCCTTAATTGGTGCCGGCACGTCAATGGTTATAGGTGGTTATGCAAAAATGAAGGCGCCGGGTTTTCAAAATTCGAGCAAATCGGATACGCGCTTAATCTGGTTGCCCGTTGCCGGAATCTTGACTGCTGCTTCGGGCATTCCCATGTTGTCCTCTGCCAAAAAATTCGATAAAAAAGCAGATGCCGCTTTGCAGGATGAAGAGGTTTTCATAGCTCCGGGATTGCCTTATTACCGCTATCCGGCAATTGCTTTACGCATTAAACTCTAATTCCGGAAGGGCTCAAAACGACTGTTTTTAAGATGCTTAAAAAAGTAATCGGGAAATTCTATTCCTATCCAACCATTCTTGTCGTTTTAATTGCTCTTGTTACATTAGGAATTTCCATTCAGGTTGCTTTAATCGCCCCACCAAAGGTTTTTGAAGCCAATGGTCCGATCTATACGCATTACAACAACTTTGTAATTTTTAAACACTCCTTCTTTCATCTGGTTCAAGGAACTGATTTGTACCGATTGTATCCGAATGAACATGCCGATTTTTTTAAATACAGCCCCACGTTTGCACTCCTGATGGCTCCCATCGCCGCCCTGCCTGTTTTCCCCGGACTGTTGATCTGGAACCTTTTGAACACTGTTGTACTTTCAATTGCTTTACTGCGTTTGTTTAAAGACGACAGCAGAAAGTATGTCCTGAGTATCGGAATTGTTTTACTTGAACTGATCACTTCTACACAAAACAGTCAGAGCAATGCCCTGATTGCCGGACTGATCATTTTAGCGTATGTTTTACGAAAGGAAAACCGGATTGGACTTTCGGTTTTGTTGTTGTTGCTCACTGTTTTTATTAAACTCTTTGGTGTTGTGGCTTTTGCCATGTATTTGCTATTCCCTCACAAGCTCAAAACTGCTTTTTATGCTTTGGTTTGGGGACTGGTATTGATCTTATTACCATTATTAGTAATCCCTCCATCTGAATTGGTGTTTCAATATAAAAGCTGGTTTCAATTGCTTAAAAATGATCACGATGCCTCCTTAGGGTTATCAGTTGCCGGTTGGGTTTGGACCTGGTTTCATGTTGAAGCGAAGTCAATTGTTCTGGTTGCGGGAATAGTGTTGTTTTGCATCCCTTTATTAAAGATCCGTGCGTACCAACAACCTGCATTTCAACAATTATTTTTATCCTCCATTCTATTGTGGATTGTTATTTTCAATCACAAAGCCGAATCGGCAACCTTTGTTATTGCCGTTGTCGGAATTGCTGTTTGGTATTTTTCGGGGACCCAAGACAGACTATCAGGGCTGCTCTTGTTTCTCGCAATTGTATTTACGGTCCTGTCGCCCACCGACTTGTTTCCCCGGTTCATCCGTAACCAATACGTTATACCCTATACGTTAAAAGCGGTCCCCTGTATTTTTATCTGGACCAAAAACATCTATGATCTGATTCGTTTTCCAACTCAACCGGATAAAGTAGCACATTTGGCTTAAAAAAGCTAACCGACTACATTACAACCGTTTAACTTTTTTGCCTTAGTTAGATCCCTTTATTCGACTGTAAGACAATCAATTTTCTATGACAAACTGTCACAAATTTCACCTTAGTTTCTTATTTTTACAGGCGATTTTGAATTCCTTTTTATGCAGTTGACATTAGATACGAAAGCACACGATGAAAGCAGGCAGGGAGAAGTATTTACTTCAAAAACTCCCGACGAAAACCGTTTTGTAAAGCATTTTTACATCGAAAGTTACGGTTGTCAGATGAATTTCAGTGATAGTGAAATTGTAGCCAGTATTTTACAAG
>CANGQQ010000053.1 GCA_947456025.1 Chitinophagaceae bacterium
CATTACAAACTATGAACTTGAACCATGGGGATATCTGGTGCTCTTTAAATAGTATCGGATACACAATAAAAAAGGGAGTAGTTGTCTACTCCCTTTTTTAGTCAATTGCCCTGTTTAGGGTTCACTCCTTAAGTCATTGATCGCATATTGGTAAACACCCTCATAGCCCGGATAAACACCTTCGATCAAGATGGTATTTCCTGCGGTCTCAATCGCTTTCTTTAAATCGTCAACAGATTGTATGGTTTTGCCTCCTGCGCGAATGATGATAAATCCTTTTTTCATGGGCGTTTGATCTGAAATCAAACCGTCAGATAGTGTTTTAACCAATACACCGCCTTCGATGCCATATTCTTTTGCTTTTTTTGCATCCAGCGTTTCCAGGTCTGCCCCTAATTTATCCAGTACCGAGTTTTTTACAATTTCAGTTGTTCCCGCACTGTTTTTAAGTGTCAGCGTTACAGTGTTTTCTTTGTTGTTTCGGATATAGGTCACCGTTATTTTTTGTCCGGGCCTGTAGCTGGCAACTGTACCCGTTAGTTCGGTCCAGGTGGTAACCGTTTTATTATCCAGTTTAATGATTTTGTCTCCTTTTTTCAATCCGGCAATTTCGGCAGCACTTTTATCAAGTACTTCTCCAATAACGACCCCATCACCTTCTTTGATTTGGGAATCGGTTTGTTCATCGCCATTAGCCTGCGGACGAATGCCTAAGAATGCCCGCTGGACGGTTCCAAACTGAATTAAATCGTCTACTACTTTCTTAACGATGTTTACGGGAATTGCATATGAATACCCCGCATAGGTTCCGGTGGGGGAGGCAATAGCTGCATTGATTCCAATTAATTGTCCGGCCGTGTTGATCAGCGCTCCGCCACTATTTCCCTGGTTCACGGCGGCGTCTGTTTGAATGAAACTTTCAACGACATTGCCTTTAGGGCCGGCTTTCCGTTGATTGATGCCCAGAAAACGATATTTAGCACTTACAATTCCGGCTGTAACGGTAGTTTCTAATGTGAGGGGGTATCCTACGGCCAACACCCATTGGCCTACTTTAACTTCATCTGAATTGCCATAGAGAAGGTACGGGAAACCGGAGCCTTCAATTTTGATTACTGCCAAATCTGTATTCGCGTCTGTTGCGATCAATTTGGCTTTGTATTGTTTTTTATTGCTGAGCGTAACATTGATCTCGTCTGCGCCTTCAATCACATGGTTGTTGGTTACAATGTAACCGTTGTTGGCAATGAACACACCTGAGCCACTGGCTTCCTGTACGCGATTGTTTTGTGGGCCTCCAAAAAAATCATCAAAAAAATCATCGCCAAATAAATCGCTGAATGGACTGCGCCGTTTCAGTTGATTATTTGTTTGAGTGGGGTTGGTTTTGGTTTTGATGTGTACTACAGCCGGAATGCTGATAGCGGCGGCTTGTTCAAAATCAACAGGTCCGCCCGGCAGTTTATCTCCGCTCAAAAGACCTGCATAGTTTACGGGCAATTGGGACTGACTTGAGCTGAGGGGTTGGTAGTTTTGTTGGTATTTTGAATAAACAAAAACACTGGTTACTGCCGTAACAGCACTAATCACAACGGTGGTAAGTATTTGCTTTATGTTCATAGTCTATGAATCTTTATTTATGTGAATGAATCAAACCTTGTACCTAATTCATGTAAAATAACAAAGATGACAAGATTTCAGCACTACCTTAAAGGTATATTAACAAGTGTTTAAGATGTGCCTTTAAAGGGAAAGGGAATAAAAAAACCCGTCACGGTTTGTAACGGGTCTTGAACGAACTTTTTTTTGATTAAGGGAAAATGCCCAATTCTGCGTAACTGGTTGCCACCTTATTGATTGCTACCACATAAGCAGCAGTACGCATGTCAGGAATGTTGGGATTTTGTCTCCAGCAGTCCATCACTTCGTTTACAGAATTGATCATGGTTTCTTCTAAACCGCTTTTCACAAGATCGATTTCATCGGGTCCATGAACAATGCTGTTGCGCATATTTTTATCTACATTCTTACCGGTCAGACTTTCCATTTCTGAAAGAATGGCATTGTTTTGGTTTTCCGTGAAGCGTTTTTCCATACGGCCGTAGCGTACATGACTCAGGTTTTTCAACCATTCAAAATAGCTTACGGTAACACCTCCTGCATTCAGGAACATATCGGGGATTACCAGCACTCCATTCTTTGAAAAGATTTCATCCGCTTCGGGTGTCAAAGGACCATTGGCGGCTTCCCCGATAATTTTTGCTTTGATACGTGGAGCGTTTTCGCCATTGATTACATTTTCGAGCGCCGCCGGAATCAATACATCACAATCCAATTCCAACGCATCTGAACTTTTTTCGAAATTTGTAGCACCCGGGAAGTTCAGGATCGAACCGGTTTTTTTGCGGTGTTGAAAAACCGCTTCATAATCAAGTCCGTCTTTATTCCAGATCGCACCTTCGTATTCGGCTAGTGCTACAATTTTGGCGCCGGCATTTTGAAAATGGTGGGCTGTGTAATAACCTACGTTCCCTAAACCTTGTATGATAATTCTTTTTCCTTTGATGCCAGTGGTTAATCCCATTTTTTTCATGACATCTTCCATGTTCAGCACTTCATTGATGCCATAAAATACACCGAGGCCGGTCGCTTCACGACGTCCGTAAACACCTCCCTGCGTGATCGGCTTTCCTGTTACACAACCGGCTGCATCCAGTTCACCGGGTTTCATTGTTTGGTAGGTGTCAACTATCCAGGCCATTTCGCGTTCTCCGGTTCCGTAATCCGGTGCCGGAACATCGGTTCCCGGGCCTATAAAGTTTTTCTTGATCAGTTCAGATGTATAACGGCGTGTGATTTTTTCCAATTCGTAGGCAGAGTAAGCTTTGGGGTTGATTTTGATACCGCCTTTACCACCGCCAAAAGGAACGTTTACAATGGCGCACTTATAGGTCATGAGAGCTGCAAGTGCCATAACTTCATCCTGATTTACTTCTGCGGCAAAACGGATACCGCCTTTACAAGGCGTTTTGTGATGCGAATGCTGAACACGGTAAGCTTCAATAACTTCAATGCGACCATCATCCATTTTTACAGGAAATTTCATCTGGTAAACACTGTTGCATTCCTTAATCTGTTCGAGAATTCCTTTGTCCCATTTCGTGTAAGCTGCTGCTTTGTCAAAACTTTTTTGAACACTTTCAAAAAAGCTGTAGTGCTGTGATGACATACAATCGTTTTTTTTGTTTTTTAATATAGCAAGAGATCAATCTTTTTGTTTTTCCAGTCTTCTGATTTTGCGATCCAGTAAAATCAGATAGGCAATCAGTCCGCCCAAAATTACGAGGCACACAAACATGACTACATAAATCTTTCCATGATCGGTCATGGAATTAGGCGTTTGTTCACCGGCATTGGTAGTCATTTGTGCGAACAATTGATGCACCAGGCCAAGCAATAATGTGATGAAAAACGTCCTTTTAAGCATGCAGCCAGTTTTTTTCTTTTAGTATAGAGAGGCGAATATATAAATTACTGATCCAAATACCTGTTAAGGTCCACCCAAAAACAGCCGGCCAAAAAACCATGCGCATTGTTGGGTCAAGATCTTTCCCGTTCATAGCAGGATTTCCTTCAACGCCTTCACCTCCGGGATGAAGAGATTGGACCAAACGGGGTAAAATCATAATCAGCGGAATGTAAATAAAATAGGCAAAAATATTGTAAACGCTGCTCACCCTGGCTCGCTTGTCTATGTCTGTCATGGAGTTGCGTAAAACGAAATACGCCATGTAAATCAGCAGGGCAATAGCTACTGCGATTTGTTTGGGATCATTGCTCCAGGGTTCGCCCCATGTATAATTGGCCCAAATGGCACCTGTTACGAGTCCTAAAATTCCGAATAAGATACCGGTACGTGCAAATTCCCGGGCCTTGATATCTTCTTTAAGATTGCCCGTACGTAAGTAGCGAATAGAAAATACAAGAGAAATGAGGAGTAGGATCATCTGCCCAAACCACATGGGAACATGAAAGAAAAGATTACGGATGGTTTGCTGCAGGTTTCCGATAATCGGCACATGGATGATAAAGCCTGCTGTAAACGTATAAAGCAACAAAATAATTGCTACTATTTTCCACCAGGATTTATTCATAAACAATACAATCAGACAATTAATTAAACAACGTTTCTAATCCATCCACTTCCTGTTTTTTGTTTCAACTTTCGCTTGAAAAACAGGAGCGTCAAGGGTGGCGCAAAGGTAGGATGTTGCTTTAATCTTTCCATAAAAAAGGGAACAAAATCAAACTCAGGACAACAATAAGGATGTCGAGTCCGCACAGAAGAAGCGTCATTTGTACAACTGCCTGGTCACGGAAAATTTCACCGAAGGCGGATTTTGACAGTTTGATCAAAAGCAGCAATTGTGGAATGATTAAGGGAAAGCCAAGGATGGGCATTAAGGCCGCATTTTGATTCGCTTTTGCGGCAATGGCTGCCAGTAGCGTAAAAACCATGCTGATGCTGAACCCTCCCAGGCAGGTAAGGGCTGCAAAATGAATCAATCCGTTGAAAGGTGTTCCAAGAAAGAAACTGAACAATACCAAACTTAGGATGCTCATAAGAATCATGAGCACTACATTGTAAAGAAGTTTTGCCAGAATAAAATCCGTTGCACTGGATAGGGTGTAATAATAAAGCATACGTCCCTTACCTTCCTGAAGAAAACTTTTAGCGATGGCGTTGGTGCAAATGAAAAGCAACTGAATCCAGAAAAGTCCATTCCATACTGCCGGTTCCGGTTCTCCCATGGTTAAGTATAAAACAAAAATGGTGCTTGCTATGTATAGCAGAATGCCATAGAATGTGTACTGCTGTCGTAATTCCAGTAACAGCTCTTTTTTGAACAGGATCGAAATCTTATGAAAGGTCGACAAAGTGATTGCTTTTAAATGAAGATAGGAATCAAAGATGATAACAAGTTCTGCAACGGGCCTGATATTTGTCTTTCTCACCAACAAGAACCTGCTCTTTATTCGGATCTTGCCGGTAGGAATAGCCTGCGACACCTCCGCATATGACACAAACGGCATGAAGTTTAGTGATGTAATCTGCAATGGCCAATAGTTGCGGCATGGGTCCAAAGGGTTGTTTTTTAAAATCCATGTCCAGGCCTGCAACGATTACCCGTTTTCCTTGTAGTGCAAGTTGTTCGCAGATGTCAACTAGCTCACTGTCAAAAAATTGGGCTTCGTCAATGCCTACGACCTGGGCGTCTTGGCTTTGGTCCAATATCTGACGCGCTTGATTTACGGGTAGGGATGGCAGTGATTTTTGGTCGTGTGAAACGATGTCTGTATGGTTGTAACGTATGTCAATGGACGGTTTAAAAATCAGCGTGTTTTGATTGGCGATTTTGGCTCTTATCAATCTCCGGATCAATTCTTCTGTTTTTCCGCTGAACATGGATCCGCAGATAACTTCAATCCAGCCTACAGGTATTTTCGAAATATTGGGTTCAATAAACATGTAGTAAGTATGCTTAAGTGTTTGTAACTTTAGCGCACATTGCATCAAAAGTAAGTACTATTCATGGAACGTATTGCTTTGCTGATTGAACAATTGCAAAAGGCTTTTAAGGATCATGTTGAACCGTCTGAGATGTTGGTGACGGTCAACCACCTGCAGCACGAATTGCAAAAACTTACATTGCCCAAAACAGCTGTCCCTGAATCGGGACGGGTAGCGGTCATTTTGCCCGCTGTTACAATGATTCCTTTTGAAGAACCGGTTGATTCTACTGAATCTGCTATAATTGAAACGCCAAAAGAGCCGGAGAAAATCGTTGAGCTTCTTCAAGTCGATGAAGACGAAATGGAGGCTGAACTGGAAGAGATCCGGCAAAAAGCCGCATTTGCAAAACAAATGCAGGCCAAGCAGGCTCAGATGAAACCCGGGATCTTGTTTTTTGAAGATGAAGAAGAAGTGCCCACATTGATGCACCAACCCAATTACCAGCCTTCCTCAAAAGTTGAACCAGATTCTGAGAAAGAAAAAGAAGTCCAGCAAACTGCTTCAGAAGATAAACCTACATTAAACGAACGTTTAAGTGAACCCAAAACAGAGGTTGCTCAAAAATTAACAGAAACGCCCGTCAAAGATTTGAGAAAAGCGGTGGGGATCAATGACCGCTTTGTGTTTATTAATGAACTGTTCAGAGGTGATGAAGCAATGTACGAACGAAGTATTAAGACCATTAATAATTTTTCGATTTATCCTGAGGCCCAATATTGGATTGAACGGGAATTGAAAATTAAATTGGGATGGGATAACAGTCGTCCTTGTGTTCAGGATTTTTATGCCTTGGTTAAAAGACGTTTTTCATAATCCACTGTACTATATGTCCCGTTGCTCCTTTATGTTGTTGAACATAGGATTCTGCAATGTTATTGGCTTTTGGAAAATCGGCATTCTTCAGGATATTGTCTAGTTCCCGGCTGTTCCGGATGGTAAAGGAGCCTCCTTCTTTTTTCAACTCCACACTTTCTCTGAACTTTTCATAATTAGGGCCTGTAATGGTAGGTTTGCCGTAAACAGCTGCTTCCAAAATGTTGTGATGGCCGCTTTTGTTAAAGCCCCCCCCAATGTAACAGGCGGTTGCATAATAGTAGATGTTGGATAGAATTCCGATCCGGTCTATAATGAGGACATTGCTATGAATCAGTGACATTTCATTGCTATCCAATTGCGTGTAACGTAGCGCATCCGGGAAACGGTCTTGTAGTTTATTCAGATGCTCAGGATGGATCTCGTGAGGTACAAGAATTAATTTCCAGGCCGGTTCCTTTTCAGCGGCATAGGTTTTAAGCCACTCTTCAATGAGTTCTTCGTCGTTTTCCCAGGTACTCCCGGCCACCAATACCGGATGATCTTTGCAAAAAATCGCTAAAGCAGGAATGGGCTTGTGGTTCAGGGCCGTTTCTATAACCCGATCAAACCGTGTGTCGCCCGAAATCATGGTTTTGCCGGTTTGTCCCAACCCGTCCAGCAGCTGTTTGGAGTTGGCGTCCTGTACAAAAATGGCCGTGAAATTTTCGAGCATCTTACGGTGAAATCCGCCCCATATTCGAAAAAAAGGTTGCGATTTTCTGAAAATGGCAGATATGAGGATGGTCGGGATTTTTCGATGTTGTAACGCTGAAAGGTAGAAATGCCAGAATTCATACTTAACGAAAACCGCAAGGTCGGGTTTCGTAAAGTTCAGAAAACGTTCGGCATTTTGCTTGGAGTCCAATGGGAGGTAAAGGACAAGATCTGCTTCTTTGTAGTTTTTTCGGATTTCGAAACCCGAAGGTGAAAAAAAGGTGAGGACAATTTTTAAATCACAGTTTTTTTGCCGAAACGTAGCTCGAAGTGCTTCCATTAGCGGTCGGCCTTGTTCAAATTCGCCTAGTGACGCACAGTGAAACCAGATGGTTTTGACATTGGGTTGTTTGTTTAAACGTTCTTTCAAAACGGGTGCCTGAATGTTCCGGCCTTCAATCCATGCCTTTGCTTTGGAATTCCAATTGGCGGCCAATGAAACTCCCGTTTTGTACAGCACTAAAAAAAGCTTGTAAAGCAAAATCATCGGTGCAAATCTAAGTCGAAAGATTTTGCCGTCTATTTTTTGATTAAACTATTGGTGATGAATGATGAAACCCCTATTTTCACGTACTTTCGCGCTCGAAAAGTTTTTTATATGAGGCCTTTACAGATGGTGGATTTAAAGCAGCAATACCTTCAGATCAAGGAAGAAGTGGATGCTGCTGTTTTGGATGTTTTGAACAGTTCGGCCTATATAAACGGGAAGCCTGTTCAGGATTTCACGGCTGAATTGGCTGCGTATCTTGACGTAAAACATGTCATTCCATGTGCCAACGGTACCGATGCCTTGCAAATAGCCCTTATGGCGCTCGGGTTAGAACCCGGGGATGAGGTTATTACTCCTTCTTTTACCTACATCGCTACCACCGAGGTCGTAGCCTTATTACGTTTAAAACCGGTGTTTGTTGAAGTGGATCCAAAGACCTTTTGCATGGATCCCGAATCGCTCCGCAAGGCAATTACACCCAGGACGAAAGCGATTGTTCCTGTTCATCTGTACGGTCAATCGGCTCCAAT
Source organism: Chitinophagaceae bacterium (assembly GCA_947456025.1). Taxonomy (GTDB): domain Bacteria; phylum Bacteroidota; class Bacteroidia; order Chitinophagales; family Chitinophagaceae; genus Lacibacter. The sequence goes on from CANGQQ010000053.1 coordinate 8,165, forward strand.
GGAGGAGATTCTGAACATAGCACAAGAGCATAATTTGTTTGTAGTAGAAGACAATGCGCAAGCTATTGGTGCACAATACAATTTCCGTGATGGTAAGCATAAGCGAACAGGTACAATGGGTACGATCGGCTGCACGTCTTTTTTTCCCTCCAAAAACTTAGGCTGTTATGGAGATGGGGGTGCAATTTTTACTCAGGATGATCAGCTCGCAGAACAAATGCGGATGATTGCCAACCACGGACAAAAAACTCGTTATTATCATGAGGTGGTAGGATGTAATTCCAGACTGGATACCATTCAGGCCGCTGTTCTTCGAATCAAATTGGCAAAGTTGGATCAGTACATTCAGGCCCGTCGCAACGCAGCCGCTTTTTATGATGAAGCGTTCAAAAATCAGCCCTTGCTTCGCATTCCTCAAACATCCGCTTATTCAGATCACGTGTATCATCAATATACTTTAATCATTGATGGAGTAGACAATCCGGCTGTTTTTCGCGACGGATTGCACCAATTCCTGGCCACTAAAGGGATTCCTTCCATGATTTATTATCCTGTACCGGCCCATCGGCAAAAAATGTTTGAATCATTCGGCTCGGCAGACCAAACCTTAGAGGTTACAGACTGGTTAACCGAAAGAGTGATTTCCTTACCGATGCATACAGCGTTGGATGAAGAACAACTGAAATTCATAACAGAGCACGTCATTCAATATTTTAACCAAAAATAGAACCCCAGCATGAAAATCGCAGTAGTTGGAACAGGATATGTAGGACTGGTAACCGGAACTTGTTTCGCTGAAACAGGCAATCAGGTTACTTGTATCGACATCGACAAAAACAAAGTTGACAAGCTAAGTAACGGTCAGATTACTATTTATGAACCGGGACTTGAGAAAATCTTTTTGCGGAATTTAAAAGAAGGCCGTCTGCATTTTACTACGAATTTGGCGGATGGTATTAAAGACGCTACGATTATATTTCTGGCGTTGCCAACTCCTCCCGGAGAAGATGGAAGTGCCGATCTCAAATACATATTGGGCGTAGCCGATGATTTAGGTAAGATCCTTACCGATTATAAAGTCATTGTTGACAAAAGCACGGTTCCTGTTGGTACCGCAGATAAAGTGTATGCCGCTATTGCCAAGAACTATAAAGGGGAATTTGCAGTCGTGAGTAACCCTGAGTTCTTAAGGGAAGGGGTTGCTGTGGATGATTTCATGAAGCCGGATCGTGTTGTTGTTGGGACCAGTGATGAGAAGGCTAAGAAAATCATGACCGAATTGTATGCTCCGTTTGTACGTAGTGGTAATCCGGTAATATTCATGGATGAGAAGAGTGCTGAGTTGACCAAATATGCTGCAAACTCTTTTCTTGCAGTAAAGATTTCATTTATGAACGAGATCGCTCGTTTGTGTGAACGATTAGGCGCCGATGTGGATATGGTGCGGAAAGGTATTGGAAGTGATGACCGGATTGGAAAACGTTTCCTCTTCCCCGGCATCGGTTATGGTGGCAGTTGTTTTCCAAAAGATGTACAGGCATTGGTAAAATCATCATCCGAAGTACGTTATGATTTTGAAATCTTAAATGCCGTTATGAAAGTCAATGAGGAGCAAAAATTGTTTCTCATGCCTAAGATCAATGCGTACTTTAACAACGATCTAAAGGGTAAGCGAATCGCTCTTTGGGGACTAGCCTTTAAGCCCAATACAGATGATATTCGTGAAGCGCCGGCTTTGTATATGATTGATGAGTTTTTACAGGGTGGTGCTACGGTTTGTGCGTTTGATCCGGAAGCAATGCCCAACGTAAAGGCTTTATTGGGTACAAAAATCGATTTTGCGGAGTCGCAATATGATGCTTTGGTTGGCGCTGATGTGTTGGTGATCGCTACCGAATGGAGCGAGTTCCGTACTCCGGAATTTGAAAAAATTACATCCCTGTTGAAAAATAAGGTCATATTCGATGGCAGAAATGTATTCGATAATGACCAGATGGCTCAGTTAGGATTTCATTATGAAAGTGTAGGCCGGAATCCGGTTAAATAAAAAAGAAATTTAAAATGGAACAAAAAAGAATCTTAATTACAGGCGCCGCCGGGTTTCTCGGTTCCCACTTATGTGACCGTTTTATCAAAGAAGGGTACCATGTAATTGGTATGGATAACCTGATTACAGGTGACTTGAAAAATATTGAACATCTCTTTAAACTGGAGCAGTTTGAGTTCTATCATCATGATGTTACCAAGTTTATCCATGTGCCCGGAAAACTGGATTGCATCCTGCATTTTGCCTCACCTGCAAGTCCGATCGATTATTTGAAAATTCCAATCCAGACCTTGAAGGTTGGAGCACATGGCACCCACAACTGTCTTGGACTCGCCAAGGCAAAAGGAGCACGTATTTTGGTGGCATCCACATCGGAAGTATATGGAGATCCGCTCGTGCATCCACAAACCGAAGAATATTGGGGTAATGTGAATCCGGTTGGTCCTCGTGGGGTGTATGACGAAGCGAAGCGTTTTATGGAAAGCATTACTATGGCTTACAACCGTTTTCATGGAGTGGAGACTCGGATCATTCGCATCTTCAATACCTACGGACCACGCATGCGTCTTAACGATGGTCGTGCTTTGCCGGCGTTTATTGGTCAAGCATTAAGAGGCGAAGACTTAACCGTTTTTGGCGATGGTAGTCAAACACGCAGTTTTTGCTTTGTGGACGATCTGGTAGAAGGGATTTACCGACTGTTGATGAGTGATTATGATTTGCCCGTGAATATTGGCAACCCTTCCGAGATTTCCTTGAAGGAGTTTGCGGAAGAAATCATATCTCTGACAGGAACCACTCAAAAAATTGTGTACAAGCCATTACCGGTTGATGATCCTAAACAACGACAGCCTGATATTACGAAGGCAAAATCAATATTGGGTTGGGAACCGAAGGTTTCACGTTCGCAAGGATTGAAAGTTACCTATGAGTATTTTAAAAATCTTCCCAAGGAAGAATGGACGAAACTGCCTAAAGAGTTTGTCAGCATGAAATAGTTCATCAGGTTTCATTTATAAAATGAACTGTTTCTTTATACCAATGATAAACAAACTATGACTAGCATCTGAAAGAAGGCCATTTCATTTTTAATATTCATTAGTGATGTATCAGGAACTTATCAAAAAGGAAAAAAAATTAGCAGTAATCGGTTTGGGTTATGTGGGGTTGCCCATCGCATTAGAGTTTGCCAAGAACATTTCCGTTATCGGTTTTGATATCAACAAATCAAGAATCGAACTCATGAAAAAGGGCATTGATCCCAGCAATGAGTTGTCAAGCAAGGATTTTGAAAATGCTGATATTGTTTTTACCGATTCACTGGAAGACCTGAAAGAGGCATCTTTCTATATTGTGGCTGTACCAACTCCGGTTGACGATCACAATATGCCGGATCTGGTGCCGGTTTCAAAAGCATCCGAAACAATCGGGAAGGTGATTAAAAAAGGCGATTATGTCGTTTTTGAATCTACTGTTTATCCCGGTTGCACCGAAGAAGACTGCTTGCCGATCATTGAACAGCTTAGCGGTTTAAAAATGGGGACAGACTTCAAATTGGGTTACTCTCCTGAGCGAATCAATCCGGGTGACAAGGAACATACATTGGCTAAAATCATAAAAGTAGTTTCGGGCTGTGACGCGGAATCAACCGAAGAAATTGCAAAGACCTATGAAATTGTTGTGAAGGCGGGTGTTCACAAGGCATCTTCCATTAAAGTGGCGGAGGCGGCAAAAATCATTGAGAATACACAACGTGATCTCAATATCGCGCTCATGAACGAATTGTCGATCATCTTTGATAAGATGCAAATCAACACGTATGAAGTGTTGGAGGCTGCAGGAACCAAATGGAATTTTCTACGATTTTATCCCGGATTGGTAGGAGGCCATTGTATTGGTGTTGATCCGTATTATCTGACGTACAAAGCCAATCAACTCGGATACGATTCAAAAGTCATACTTGCCGGAAGAGTCATTAATGATGAAATGCCCGCTTATGTCGCAAAAAAAGTGGTACAGCACATCATTAAACATTCTAAGAACGTGGCCGGGGCGAATGTGCTGATCCTGGGCGCAACGTTCAAGGAAAATGTGAGTGATATTCGGAACTCAAAAGTGGCAGGTGTTGTAAAAGAGTTGCTTTCTTACTCGTTGAATGTGGACGTTGCCGATCCTTATGCTTCTCATGATGAATTGATGCATGAGTATGGTTTTGGATTAGCCCCTGAACTGAAAAATGATTATGCCGCTGTAATTGTTGCGGTTTCGCATGATGAGTATAAAAATCTTTCAGAGGAATACATCTACGGGTTGACAACTGACAATGCTTTGATCGCTGATCTGAAAGGCATTTATAGGAATAAGTTTATTAACCGTAAATATTGGAGTTTATAACTATGAGCTATTCAAGAAAAATTATGATTACCGGCGGTGCCGGCTTCATCGGTTCCCATGTGGTTCGATTGTTTGTTAAGAAATATCCCGATTATCTGATTGTCAATACCGATGCATTAACCTATGCCGGTAATCTGGAAAATCTGAAAGATGTTGAACATCTTCCCAATTATAAATTTGAGAAAGCAGATATCACAGACGAAAAAAGGATAGACGACTTGTTTCAACAATATGCATTTGATGCAGTCATTCATTTGGCCGCAGAAAGTCATGTAGACCGTTCGATCATGGATCCGCTTTCGTTCGTCAAAACAAATGTTCTTGGTACAGCCATCTTGTTGAATATCTGCAAAAATGCCTGGAAAGGCAATTATGCCAATAAGCTGTTTTATCATGTTTCAACAGATGAGGTGTATGGAACACTAGGAGAAACCGGATTTTTTACAGAAGAAACACCCTATGATCCGCATTCTCCATATTCGGCTTCCAAGGCTGCGTCCGATCATTTTGTTATGGCGTATTTCGATACCTACGGATTACCAGTAGTTATGAGTAATTGCTCTAATAACTACGGATCTCACCACTTCCCGGAAAAATTGATACCCTTGATGATCAATAATATCAAAAACCGGAAGCCGTTACCTGTTTATGGGAAAGGGGAAAATGTTCGCGATTGGCTTTATGTTGAAGATCACGCAAGAGCCATTGATGTGATTTTTCACAAAGGGAAATTGGGCGAAAGCTACAATGTAGGTGGCTTTAATGAATGGAAAAATATCGATCTGGTGAATCTGCTTTGTAAGATCATGGATCAAAAGCTCGGTCGAAAAGAGGGTGACAGTGCGTCCCTGATTCAATATGTAACGGATCGTCCCGGGCACGACTTACGGTATGCCATTGACGCGACAAAATTAAAAAATGTATTAGGATGGGAGCCTTCTTTACAGTTTGAAGAAGGACTTAATAAAACCGTTGACTGGTATTTGCAAAACGAGGAATGGATTAAGCATGTGACCAGCGGAAATTATCAAAATTATTATCAGGAGCAATATCAAGCTCGTACAAACTAATCAACTGTATATATGCCTATTGTTAAAACAGAATTCCCGGGACTGGTTGTGTTTGAGCCGGTTGTTTTTGGTGATGCACGCGGCTATTTTTTTGAGTCGTACAATGAAAATGTGTTTAAAGCAGAAGGATTGGATTATAGATGGGTGCAAGATAATCAGTCGAGTTCTGGCTACGGGGTCATTCGTGGTTTACATTTTCAAAAGGGTGCATTTGCTCAAACGAAATTAGTCCGCTGTCTATCCGGAGCCATTCTGGATGTTGTTGTGGATTTACGAAAGAATTCACCCACATTCAAAAGAGTATTTGAAATTGAATTAACAAGTGAGAATAAAAAAAGCCTGCTGGTTCCGAAGGGATTTGCGCATGGTTTTTCCGTTTTGAGTGAGTCCGCCGAAGTCTTTTATAAATGTGATTCTTTTTTCAATAAAGAAAGCGAAGGGGGCCTCCTTTATAATGATCCTGCGTTGAACATCAACTGGAGAGTCGATGCAGGAAAAGAAATTGTTTCGGATAAAGATCAGATCCATCCTGTGTTGGAACTGCTTCCGGAGGACGCTTTGTTTTAATTACATGATGATGCAACAACCTGTTATACTCGTTACCGGATCAAATGGTCAACTGGGAAAAGAATTGCAAGAACTTGCCGGCTCATTCCCCGATTTTCGCTTTGTATTTACAAGCAGAGAGAACATGGGTATTCACCACTATGGGCTGGTTGAGAATTTTTTTATTGCAACGAAACCCGACTATTGCATTAATTGTGCTGCATATACCGCTGTAGATAAGGCCGAATCTGAAAAAGAGGCCGCCTATTTAATGAATGGGGAAGCCGTGGGG
>CANGQQ010000054.1 GCA_947456025.1 Chitinophagaceae bacterium
AAATTGACCACCATCAACACCGCCGTAAAAGTCATCATATTTTTTTGAGAATCTTTCAATGTTCTGACACTGATATTTTTTTGCATCATTTCCTGATCCAGACCGGTCATGGCTATTGCAATAAACATCCCACCAATGATATGTTTGAGTGCGAAAGAACCGGCTTTGATATCCCAGTTAAAAATGCGGGTGTACCCTTTTTGTTGCATCAGGGAGAGTGCGCCACTCAGATCTGTCCCCAATGCTTTAGTGACAACCCATATACAGGCGACCAAACCAACCAGCATCCCGGTAGTTTGAAGCGTGTCGGTATAGATGATCGTTTTCACACCTCCTTCAAACGTATACAATAAAATTAGCAGTAAAATAACGAAGGCTGTTAATTCAAAAGGAATGCCCATGCGATTGAAAATGAATAACTGCAACACACTTACTACAAGATACAAGCGGGCTGTTGCACCTACAGTTCTTGACAGAATAAAAAAGAAGGCTCCTGCTTTATGTGCGTTCACACCAAAGCGCTTTTCCAGATAGGTATAAATACTGGTTAAGTTCATCCTGTAATACAAGGGTAACAGTACAAATGCAATAACCAAATAACCGAGCAAATAACCCAATACAAGTTGAAAATAAAAAAAATTGCCACTACCCACACCACCGGGTACACTTACAAAGGTGACGCCGCTTAAGGAAGTGCCTATCATACCAAAGGCAACCAACACCCAGTTACTGCTTTTGTTTCCGATAAAAAAAGATTCATTGTTGGAATTTCGGGATGTTACCCAGGCTACGGCAAGCAGCAATAAAAAATATCCGATCACAAAAGAAAATAAAATTACCGGCGACATAAACAGCTGTTTAAAAATGAAGATAAAGAAATATTTGTAGGCAGTCCCGCTTCAATTCAGGACTACAACGAACAACTGAAACCAATTATAAATTGTTTCTTTGTACAAAGATTCAAGTTTCGATTCTATGACAATCCGGACGATCGCTGTTTTTTGTGGATCCAATTCTGGGGCTGACCCATTATTCGAAAAACATGCCTGTTTACTTGGAAAGTTGCTGGCGGATCAAAACATTCATCTTGTTTTTGGTGGCGGCAAAAAAGGATTGATGGGTACGCTTGCTAACGCAGTGCTGGAAAACGGCGGAACTGTTACCGGAATCATCCCCAAATTCTTAACCGATTGGGAACAACAACACGAAGGCTTAACGTCCTTGATGATTGTTTCGGATATGCATGAACGAAAAAAGAAACTATACGAACTCTGTGATGCAGCTATCTTATTGCCCGGTGGAAATGGAAGTCTTGACGAATTTTTTGAAATGCTCACCTGGAATACACTCAACATTCACAACAAAAAAATAATCATTCTCAACACTAACGGATTCTATGAGCATTTAATCGCACACCTTCACCGGATGGATCAGGAACAGTTTCTGTATGAACAACCGATGAATCGTATTAAAATCGTTGATACGCCGGAAATGATCTTTAGTTCCGGTTTTTTTTAGGTCGCAGATAAAACAAAAAAGCGGTTCGGAATACGGGAAGCGAACGATTGAACTGGCCGACATATGGAGATTTCGGATCTTTTAAAACATCCACCATGATACTGGTATAAAATTGTGACTGCCCAATAAAGCGACTGCCATAACCACCTCCCACCAACAGAGAAGGGGCATTGTATCCAACACGATTTTCGACAGTCCCGGATTGCTTTTGACTATAGGAAATCCGGTTGTATTCCAGTTGACCTCCCAAGTACAACATGTTAACCGGCCAGATACGCAAATAAGGTCCGCCGCCTACTGTCAAATAACGATCTGTAACGGGTGCATTCGTATAATTCTGTGTGATGTATGAAAAGTTAATCGCAACACCGGCATCTATAAATTTATTGAAACTGTAGCCTATTTCCGGATTCAGGCCCAAGACAAATCCATTAAAAAAACCCAGATTGACTCCGGACCCTATGAATAATTGTTCTTGCTTATACCCTTTTTTCTCCTGAGCGGAAACGATCAGATTGAAAAAAAGAAATGCCATAATAAAAGAAAACTTCTTCATAATGCGCTTATTTGAGATCAACAATTTTACCCGGATTAAGTATATTATTGGGATCGAAGGCTCTTTTGATGGAACGCATCAAGTGTAAACCGGATTCATTAAACACAACATCCATGAATCCTTTTTGAATCAATCCGATTCCGTGCTCACCGCTGATGGTTCCACCTAAGCTGTGCACCAAAGCAAATAGGGCTCTCAAACATTCGTTCATGGCTGCATCACCATAACTGTTGGGAGTTCCCTCCTTATGAATCCGGATGTGTAAGTTCCCGTCGCCGGCATGACCGTAACAAACAACATTAAATTCAAATTTTCGACCCAATTCCTTTACACCCCGAATCAATGCTGGCAGTTCTGCTCTTGGGACCACCGTATCTTCTTCAATCGTATAGCCAACCAACTTAACGGCTTCGGCCACGCGACGTCGTAGTTTCCAGAGTTCCGCTTTTTGTTGAGCATCATCTGCAAAATACAGTTCACCGATATCATATTTTGCAAGGAGCTCGCCAATTGCTTCCATATCTTTCATTAAAACCTCTTGATCATTTCCATCAACTTCAATGATCAGGTGCGCTTCTGTATCTTCGGTTACAGGTACAGCGGTGCTGTCAACCATTTTACTGACTATGTTGAGTGCATTGATCTCCATCAATTCCAATCCACTGGGAACAAATCCCGCACGGAAGATTTCACTTACAGCTTCTCCTGCCTGTTCCAGGTTTCGAAACGGCACAAGCATTAATAAATCATAACGTGGTAAAGGAATCAGTCGCAAGACAATTTTTGTAACAATTCCCAAAGTACCCTCGCTGCCCACAAACAACTGAGTCAAATTATAACCCGTTGAATTTTTAAGAACGTTTGCGCCCGTCCAAAGCACTTCACCATTGGGCAGAACAACTTCAAGATTCAACACATAATCTTTAACAACGCCATATTTCACGGCTTTAGGGCCCCCACTATTCTCGGCGATGTTTCCTCCAATGAAACAACTTCCTCTGCTGCTGGGATCCGGTGGATAGAACAACCCTTTCTTTTTTACCTCATCCATCAATACTTCGGTAATAACACCCGGCTCGGTGGTAACCTGCAAATTCCGCTCATCGATTGAGAGAATCGAATTCATACGCTCTGTGGATAGTAATACGCCTCCTTTACAGGCTAATGCACCGCCACTCAGGCCGGTACCTGCTCCCCTTGGTGTAACCGGTATCAGTCGTTCGTTGCACAACTTAAGGATCTGACTGATTTCATCTACGGTTCGTGGTCTTACAACCACTTCGGGAAAGAAACGGAGATTTTCTGTTTCATCATGTGAAAAGCGCTCAAGAGTATCGGCATCCACCAATACATAAGATGCCCCTACAATTCCACTGAGCAGTTCAATGATTTCACTTGTGACATTTGAATAGGAATCCGATACCATTACTCACAGATTTTTGGCGAAATTCGGAAAGGATCAGGAGGGAAAAAAATATTATCGATAAATGACTGTTTGTTTGTCTAAAAACGCGGACACATACTCTGCTTGCGATCACCCTTGTATTGATTGTAAAAACCGTTACGGATCATTGAAAACTCCCAGGCGCCGTTTGTATTATTGAAACGTGCAAGCGAACTAACGGTTGCATCGTAAGTAAACGTAAACCGCACATTCTGCATTTCAAATCCAATCATTGCAATGGCAGCATCACCCCATCGATAATAAACGCCACCCAATACAACCCGAGAACCATCACCGGTTAAATTATAAGCGGCACTGCCTCCTGCAACAATTTCGTACGCCTTTGCCTGGAGCGAAAAATACCCGCCCGGATTTAGTATCCAGTCATTATTCATCTTGAAACTCCCATTCAAAAAGCCTGTATAACGACGCGGAACTACATTGTCACTTCCCGAAAAAAATGTTTCTCTTGGCTGGTTGATATGATGAACAGAAAGACCTCCATTGAAATACTGATTCTCGGAAGGGAAATAAGCATAATTAATGCCTGCCTGCAAGTCAAAATAAGACAATGCGCTATTGCTTAAGAACTGTTCTCCGTTAAAGGAAGCTCCATCAAAAAACTTACCGTTCCATTGGTTATCAAAGGTAAATTTTGAAAGATCAATGCGTTTTGAAACATATCCTGCATTAAATCCTGCCGAAAGCAAACTACTGTAACCCAACATTTGATGCCAGGCAATTGAACCATACATTTTATTGCTTCTCAAATTGCCTCTGCCTGCACGGTCATTCAACACAAGTACACCTGCTCCCAGCCATCCGTTTTCAAATCGATTACGCAACAACTGAAAATCGGCAAACAGTCCGGATGTTCGATAAGGTACGGGAATAGAAGTCCATTGTGACCTGTATTGAACACCAATGCGGTAATCTGCCTCCGGGATAAACCCGGTATTGGCCGGATTCGTCATTAGCGGAGCATTCATGAATTGAGAAAAATGAAGATCCTGTGCCGTTCCCATATGTAACAGCAAGCATAAAGCTCCCATGATTGTAATCGCCCGTATACTTCGTTTCCTCATCATCCTGCGGTCATTTTAATGTTATAGATACTCAGCGTTGCCGTCTTACCTGATCAACGTCACATCACCCTTTTTCCTGATTTTCTCTCCTGTAAAATACTCTGCTTCCAAAGTCCAGGCATACGCATCCATAGGCTGTGGTACACCTTTGTAAGTCCCATCCCACCCTATATCAAAGGACCTGCTTTCAAACAACAGTAAACCCTGTCGGTTATAGATCCTGAATATCATTTTTGAAATACCAAACCCCCGCACACGGAAAATATCATTAGAACCATCTCCGTTGGGAGTGAATGCAGTGGGCAACTCATTGAGCTTGTTGATGATTGATTCTACAGATGTACAGACAGTATCAGAACATCCTTGAGCGTTAAACACAATCTGACAAACATTGTTGATCCCCGGACGAATATACTGGTGAATAGGATTGGTTTCGTTGGATGTTGTATTGTCTCCAAAATCCCAAATCCATTTCACTACATCACCGGAAGCCCTGTTTAAAAATTGTGTAGGTGTATTTTCCTTTGAAGGATTGGGAGTATAAATAAAGCCCGCTCTTGGTGGACCATACACTTGAAACGACTGTACAACAGAATCTTCCAAATTGCAACTGCTTGGATTGTAGATGTATTGCTTCACACTGTATGTACCCGGAATTGTATAAGTGAAATCCGGAAGCGGATCCGTGGATACTTGTCCATCGTTACTCACCCACTTGTACGTTACGGCGCCAAAGGAAGAATCCCTTACGGATAGACGATAAGGAATGCAACCATTTCCTGCCGAAAAACCGGCACGAATGGTTGATGCAACCTGAAAACTCATCACCTTGAACGTGTCCGACACATTACAAAAATTTGAATCAATCAAAACCAATCGAACATTGTAGGAGCCAGGAGAAGGAAATGTGTGTAAAACCGGAGGTGCTATTCCTGATGTATCATTTTTGGAACCATCACCCCAGATCCAAACGAAAGAATTAGAACTGAAATTTGGAATGGAACTCAGACGGTCCGACTCATTCGTAAATTCATAGGTCAAACCTGTACAAGGAGGCAATCGTTTGGAACTGAATTTCACAGCTACGGAATCGGCTGTTACACGAATGCGCATGAATGCAGAATCCTTCACATTGCAGGTATTGCTATCAATCCCGATGAGCTTAACATCAAAAAATCCGGTTCGTGTAAATGTATGAGTAAAAGGATTGGAAGTGGTTGTATCGTTTTTAGTTCCATCATTCCAAATCCAGATGTATTGTTTTGCCTGCTTTAACGTATCGACAAATTGAACGCGTGCCGGTAAACAAAAATTTAATTGTCGGGATCCCACTGCGCGAAGCGATACATCTACACCTGAAAAATCAAAACGAATTTTTACCATCCCCAGGTTACATCCTCCTCCGGTGGCAGCCGGGTTGATATTCCCATATGCTCCTGCCGAAACAGGATAAGGACTGATGAGTGGTTGTCCGCTTGGCACATTTTTACAATTGGCACACAAAGCCTGATAGATTACACCTTTTGAATCAAACCGACTGGTACCACCATCCACATGATCCCATCCACCATCGCCACCCCGTTGGCCAAAAAAACTGCCATACAATTGCGCAGATGCGTTTTTCTTTAATACAAAGAAATAAAAATCACTTCCATCAGTTGCAGACTGGAACGCATCCGGTGTAACCGGCATGTTGAATGTGCCTGCAGTTGGATACTGCGGATTGGCAAAAGAATTGGCTCCTCCGCCCCATCCCGAAACATAGACATTCTCACAGTTGTCGACCAAAAATGCTACCGGCGATATATTAGGCGCCGAAGCGTTCGGAGAACCAAAAGTTGTTGAATAGACAAATCCGGTTAAATCGGGCTGAAGCTTTGCAATAAACTGCCGGGCATTACTTCCGCTGTACGTTGCGTTAACAACAGGCCAATTGCCGGTTGTTGTACCCATAACATATGGAAAACCCTTGGAATCGAATTGCACTCCATACACCAGATCCGTGCCGGTGGTACCGAGATAGATTGATTTAATGATAGCGACAGTCGTACCATTGTCCTGTAAACGGGAGACAAACCCATCGGCAACACCACCATTGTAAACCGGCTGAAAAGCTCCGGAACCGGCACCCAAAAGTCCGGGGCTTGTTGTCCCCCCCCCTACATAAATACTACCATTCGATAAAGGATTTTCGGACAACACAAAAGCTGCATCATCCCCTGTACCTCCAAAATAAGTACTCCACAAAACAGTATTCACATTGTTGTTGAGTTTGATCACAACACCGTCCTGCCCACCTCCAAAAGTAGTTTGAAAAGCCCCCTTGATAAAAAAGTCATTACTACGGGTACAGGAGGCCAACAATATATTTCCACTTGCATCTATAATCACTTCACTCCTGCCATCATCCCCGTAATTCCGTAACAAGGTTTGTGGTCCGTTGTTTCGGTTGGAAGAAATATTCACACCATCGTCTCCTCTTCCCCCCATTCGTATGGATCCAATGATGGCGGTGCCGCTTGCATTGATCTTAGTTACAAAAATGTCATACCCTCCTGGGGTTCCTGCAAAAGGAGCTGTTGAAGGGAAATTCGCCGAATTCGTTCTTCCTGCAATAACAAGATTACCTGCTGCGTCGCAAATCAAACTGTGGGGTTGTTCATAATTACTACCACCTAAATAAGTTGCATAGATCCGCGTTCTGCCGTCCGGCGACAATCGTATAATGCCAATATCAGGAGGTGTATTTGAATTTGCCGGACCAGAACCACCTCCACTGATGGCCCCCGGGCTAACCGGAAATCCCGACGGCTGTGCAATTCCGGCGCCATACATACTTCCATCAGGACCGGGTGTGGCTGTAAATCCCCAATTATCTGTACTTGCCCGACTGAATGAAGAAAAAATGACAACCGGATCGACAATCAAGGTCTTTGAATGATCGTATTCCTTTACCTCAAAGCTCAACACATTGCCACTGAGTTTGTATTTGCATGGAATTGTTCTGCGACCTTCCTCCTGATATTGAAAAGTAAAGGGTTTCAGTTCACGGACCGATCCAACAGATGTTTCAATGGCCAATTCCTGGTCTCTGATTTTTAACCTGTCCGTTCCATCGTATTGCAATTGTACTTTCGACAGATCTGCACCGGGATACACAATCAAATCATATTTCAATTGAGTACCCTGAACATAATAACGAAGATCAATCCCCGGATATAAATTTTTGTAGGTCACAGCTTGATAAGAACGGCACCCGGAAGCCCATTTTGATGGGTCATCGCCAATGAAATAATTTTCGTAACCGGGCAACGGTTTCTCTTTTACGATCTGTGGGTTTGCATTTGCTCTCAGGAACTTTACCTTGTAGGCATGTGCCCTGAATTGTGCGGGCAACCCTTCATTTACGGTCGTTTTGGATGATGCCGGTTCATGCTTATGACCGTGGTAATATTCAAATGCGCGACTATAATCATCAGGATGCTGCATAAGAATCGTGTATCCATCCTTCTGGAGAAAAAACGTACTGTTTCCCGCTTCGCTTTGAAACAAAACTCGCTGATCCCACTGCCCTTTATTCTCCGTAAATGAAAGTTGCGCTTTCACCCCCAAAAAATGGAACACTGAAAAGAATATGAACAAGCCTCGTGTTATTCGGTAAGCCATTCTTTGGTAATTAATCTTCATGCTTTTGTTTGTATACGTCATGCAATCCTGCTCCACTCCGTTTTCCCTTTTCGGGATAAAAGATAAGATTTCAACTGCAAATTTTCTGCCGAACTCAGTTCCGGATCCTGCTCCATTAACTTTTGACATTGTTGTGCAGCCACATCCAGAATGGCTTTATCCTGCACAATACTTGCCAGCCTGAACTGCAACACTCCGCTTTGCCGAGTTCCTTCAATGTCGCCCGGGCCGCGGATTTCAAGGTCTTTCTCCGCAATTAAAAACCCATCATTCGTGGCACACATGATCTTTAACCGTTCAAGGGCATCGCGGGTTAAATTACGCCCTGTTAAAAGTATGCAAAAACTTTGGGCACTCCCCCTTCCAACACGTCCCCGAAGCTGATGTAATTGACTTAGACCAAACCGCTCCGCACTTTCAATGACCATTACAGAAGCATTGGGCACATCTACCCCCACTTCAATGACGGTGGTAGCAACCATTATTTGAGTGTCATGATTTTTAAACCGGAGCATATTCGTTTCCTTCATTTCTGCTTTCTGTTTCCCATGCACCATACTGATATAATACTGTGGCTCGGGAAAAAAAGCTTTCACTTCTTCATAGCCCTTCATCAGATGTTCAAAATCCATTTTCACGCTCTCTTCAATCAGCGGATAAATAAAATACGCTTGCCGGCCCTGAGCGATTTCTTTCCTGACAAAATCCATCACAGACGGACGTGCTGTTTCATATCGATGTACCGTAGTGATGGGTTTCCGCCCCGGCGGTAATTCATCCATCACACTATAATCCAGATCACCGTATGCTGTCATTGCCATGGTTCGGGGAATGGGTGTTGCAGTCATAACCAGGATGTGTGGAGGTATTGCACTTTTTAATTTCAATTCGGCACGCTGCGCCACACCAAAACGATGTTGCTCGTCAACGATTGCTAATCCGAGATTTTTAAACTGTACAACCTCTTCAATGAGCGCATGCGTTCCCACAATCATTTGCATGGTTCCATTTGCCAATTCCGACAAGAGCTTTTCCCGTTCGGCTTTTTTAGTGGACCCTGTTAACAATCCGATTGAAACTTCCATTTTCTCAAGCATACGCGATAAGCTGTTAAAATGCTGCTGGGCCAGAATCTCTGTGGGGGCCATTAAACAACTTTGATATCCATTATCGGCAGCCAGCAACATGGTTAAGAGTGCAACCATCGTTTTTCCGCTGCCTACATCACCTTGAAGCAAACGATTCATTTGATGTCCTTTGGCGGTATCCGTCCGTATTTCTTTGATCACCCGCTTTTGCGCACCGGTAAGTTCAAATGGAAGATGTTCTTTATAGAAGGTATTAAACAAGTCCCCCACCTGGTCAAAAACCACTCCTTTCGAAAACCGGTGACGATTGGATTTGATCATAGCCATCCGCATCTGTGCCAAAAACAACTCTTCAAACTTCAGCCTGTAAAGTGCCGATTCATAGTCCTGGATCGTTGCGGGAAAATGGATGTTTCTGTAGGCCTTAAAACGTGACGGCAGCCGGAGCGCTGTCACAAGGGATTGAGGAAGAAACTCAGGCAGATCCCGCTCGTGTATTTGCGGGATCAACACGGCCGTAAGTTTAGCAAGTGCTCTTCCATTCAGCCCTTTGGCTTTCAACTTTTCCGTAGACGGATATACAGGCTCTAACCCTGTTTTTGGAGCAACATGTCCCTGATCCAAACTTTCAATTTCGGGATGCACCAATTGTGGCTTCCCCATAAAAAAGCTCAATTTCCCGAAAACAAGGTAATCGTCTCCAACCAGCAGCCGTTTCTGAACCCACTGTATACCTTGAAACCAGGTGAGTTCAATTGTTCCCGTTGCATCTTTCAACTGTGCCTGCAAACGCTTAGACCTTCTTTCTCCAATGAGTTCGAAATGAACCAACCTTCCTTTAACTTGTACGAAATCCAATGAAGGATTCAGCTGTGCTATGGGAAACACCTTTGTACGATCAAGATGCCGAATCGGGAAATGTTCTAAAAGATCTCCAAAAGAAAACAAATTCAATTCCTTTTTCAGGAGGTCGGCACGCAATGGCCCAACTCCTTTCAGGTACTCTATAGGACTTAATAATATGGACGATGGCTCCGGGGACATAGTTATCAGTTGTGAAAATAGGAACAATGCCTCAAAATAAATGAACCTCGATGAGGGTTACAACTCATGAAATTTACCGAACAGGATGGAATAAGCCTAAAATACCGTTAGCAGGGTATGTAAATAATTTTTTAATGCCATTAATATTGCATTATAGAAAGAGATCAGTAATTTTCTTTAAAAAAGATGAAATTCTACTTAACCATACTCTTATGCACTGTTTCGGGCTTCATCCTTGGTCAAGGACAGCCCAAGAAAATTGCGCTCATTGTTGCTATCTCCAACTATGCACCTAACAGCGGATGGAATGCCTTAAACTCGGAGAACGATGTGCCGCTTATCAAAGAAGCTTTACTCCGACAGGGATTTCCGGAGAGTAATATTTTGATTTTACGGGATAGAGAAGCAA
Organism: Chitinophagaceae bacterium; assembly: GCA_947456025.1. Classification (GTDB taxonomy): domain Bacteria; phylum Bacteroidota; class Bacteroidia; order Chitinophagales; family Chitinophagaceae; genus Lacibacter. The sequence goes on from CANGQQ010000054.1 coordinate 10,832, forward strand.
CCAAAACAGGCATTATGAATGCCATTCAAAAACAACTGATTGACAAAGCCCAACCCGGAGACATTTGCGTATTTCATTTCAGCGGTCATGGTGAACAAGTGTATGACAACAATGGAGATGAAGCAGATGGCTATGATGAAGCGCTGGTTGCATACGACGCCCCAATGGAATATGTGCCCGGTGTAGAAAAACACTTGCGGGATGATGAATTTGGATTGAAACTGGAAGAAGTCCGAAAGAAATTAGGGGAACAAGGCAATTTGCTGGTGATTGTGGACGCTTGTCATTCCGGCAGCAGTACCCGCTCGGGACTTGGAAACTACCGCGGCACAACCAAAAAATATCAACCCAATAACTATAGTCCTACCCTCAAGACGAAAATGATCAATGAAGGCTTATTCAGTTTAGGCGAAAAGAAAACCGGATTTGCCCCTATGACGGCATTCTTTGCATCAGCCTCTTCTGAACTCAATCAGGAATGTGGGGAAAAGCATTGTGGCAGTTTATCGCTGGCCTTTTCCAAAGCCATTGCTATTTCAGACAAAACAACCAGTTACCGATCCTTGTTTGATGTTATTCGTCTTGAAATGAGTAAAATGGTGCCCAACCAAACTCCTCAGGCAGAAGGTGAACTGGATCAGATCCTGTTTGGCGGTACTGCTTTGGGGAAACCATCCTACTTTGCTCCCGGCGAGGTCCTTGGGAAAAACAAATTCACTCTTCCATGTGGTAAGATCTATGGCGTATTTGCCGGCACAACAGTCAAAATCTATCCATCAAATACCTACAATAAAAACGAAAAACAACCGATTGCCACGGGAAAAATTATCACGGCCGGAGATTATAGCAGTGAAATTGAAACCAACAAAGATTTGGAACCGGATCAAATTAAAACGGCATGGGTTTTTCTGGATGAAGTGAATTACGGCGATTTGCAGGTAAATGTGACCGTAAAAGTAAAAGACAATGAATTGTCTGCAAGAATTAATGAAGCCCTGACAAAGAACAAACAAGTAAAACGTTTGAACGAACAAGGTGATGTATTTATTGAACAGGGCGCTTCCGGTTTTAGCAACGACTCCGTCTATATCTCAACGGCATCAGACTATCGTTTGGGTGTCTTTAGCCGCTCTTTATCTTTAGAAGAGGCAACCGCTTACATCCTTTCAAAAATTGGCGCTTACGGAAAGGCAGCTTACCTCCGAAACCTGAATATGCAAAACGAAGAATTGCTGGTGTCGTTTGAATTTATTCCCATCGATTATAAAAAAGCTGAAGGCAACAACAATGCCTTCATCAAAGACCTTCCTGTTCAAACCATTAAAGATGCCTCCGGAAATATTGTTTTTCAACACAATGACCGGTACAATCTCCGTATCATCAACACAGGAAACGAACGCCTCTTCTACAATGTATTGGAAATACAACCGGACAATCTCGTCAATGTACTGTTCCCGTCATCGGCACAACAACCTTCCGATTGTTTTATCAACCCGGGTGATACTGTTCGCCTCAACCGCATCTTCAGAATAGGACCACCGGACGGTATGAATGTCATCAAATTGATTGCTGCGAAAGCCCCTTTAAACCTGCGCCAGATTTTTTCAACGCAAACCGGAACAAGAAGTGCAACAGGTACCTTAACCAATCCGTTTGAAAAACTAATGGACGGCATCAACAATACAGAACGTATTCAAACGAGAGGATCCGGAGAAGAGACCATTCAACCCGATGCTGTCAATATTTTTTCGATACCCTACAAAATTGTACCTAAAAAAGAATAATAATTTTTGATTATATCAAACTTTTTACAACCTTTATTCACAAACCAAAAAAACAAAAAAAGCATGAAAAAGTTCGTATTTCTAACACTGACAATCATTGGATTAACCGTTGCATTTGGCAACAATGCAACAGCACAGGCTGCAAGAAAGAAAGTGGCGGTTACAGCCCAGGAAGTTAAAGAGAAAAAAGACCTTCCCGGACCGGATGCCACCCCACGCGAAAAGAAAACACGTGGATACTGCTATGTTTATTTCGACAATTTTACCGGCAACTACGTTGACATCTGGGTAGAAGGTATCTATCAGGGACGCCTTTCTCCTTACGCAACATCCGTTCGTGTTGATGTATGGGTGCCCGGTAACTGGACAAAATGGTATGCGCAATCAACAGACGGAAGTCTCTCCTGGAGCAACAGCAGCTATTGCAACGATAGCCGTACGTTTACTTTAAATCTGAAACGATAATTCAATCATCATGAATCAAAAGGGTATAAACCGCTTCACGTTTATACCCTTTTTTGTTTTTTGTCTATGCAGTTTCTAAAACGATTTTTCACGGAATATTTATTTCTCAATCTTTTTATTTGGGGATGCATGGCGCTATTGTCGTTGCTTCTCTTTAACATTTCGATCTTTGATCCGTTTACTCAGGCATTCCGTGACTTTTCGCTGACGGATTTATATTATTCGAAAATCAGAAAACAGGACAACATCTACAAAGGCCCTGTTGTACTGGTAAACATTGAAAACAGAAGCCGCAAAGAAATCGCCTTTTTACTTCAACGTATTCAGGAAGGCGAACCGAAAACAGTTGGACTGGACATTGTTTTTTCGGGCCGCAAAGATGAATACGACAGTTTACTTAGGGATGAATTCACACGAAACCCAAACTATGTTTTTGGCTTTATGGCAGATTTTGAAAACCCGAATGAGTCCCATTTTACGGACTCCTTTTTTACGACCGGAAAGTCAAGCTATGCCAATCTTGTAGGAACGGACCGATCGAGTTCAACAATCCGATATTACCACCCCTTTTATCAGAATGAAAACGCATTTACGACATCGTTACTTAAGCAGTATGACGAAGACATTTATAGTCGATTATTGCCAAATGATGAAGGTCCGATGGAAATTCATTATTACGGTGGGCTTGAAAACTTCATGTATTACCATTTCGATGAAGTGCTGCAACCCGACTTTGATCCTGCCGTTTTTCAAAATAAAATCGTGATTGCAGGCTATTTAGGTTTACCCGACCGTTCCGAGTCAGAACAAGTGGATGAAGATAAATTTTTCACTCCGTTAAACAGTCACCTATCCGGCCGCAGTTTTCCGGATATGTACGGAAGTGTCATTCATGCCAACATCCTGAGAATGATCCTTGAGAAAGACTGTATTCATGTTGTTTCACCTGCAAAAACAGTGATTATTACATTTTGTCTTACATGGATCTATCTCCCTCTTGTTTGTTCCTTGTTCTTTAAAGGTGACCTATGGTTCAACTCCATTGGAACAGCGATTCAATTTGCAGGAAGCATACTTACTGTATGGATTTCTTTACTGCTATATCAAAACAGGAACATCAAGTTTGACCCGGGGCTACTTACGGCGTGTATCGTTTTAATTCCTACTTTCTTAAATTTATACGAAGTTGGATTGAAATTGCTGCGCTATCAGATAGGGCTCAATCTCAATTCAAGATTTTTGAAAAAATCCGACAATGTTTAAACGACTCCTTCTGGCAATCATTCTATGGTCACAATTATTTCTGCTCCATGCAGGTGAGCGCTTTCTTATTTATCATACCAAACACGATGTACGATGGATACATGAAGGCATTACAGAAAAAGCAAAGAGAGGTATTTTTATTCAGGAAA
>CANGQQ010000055.1 GCA_947456025.1 Chitinophagaceae bacterium
CTTGTACCGGCATCAGAAAAACGTTTGACCTCTTCATCAAAAATACCCAGACAATCTGTATGATTTTCTTCGGAGAATCGGCACATCAGTTGCATACCCAGACAAATACCTAAAACCGGCTGTCGTAACGACAATAAAAGCTGATCCAGCTTGTGTTCACGAAGGTATTGCATGGCGCTGCTTGCTTCACCTACACCCGGGAAAATCACTTTGTCGGCTTGTTGAATGCGTTCATGATCATCACTCACCACGGCGTCAATCCCTATTCGTTCCAATGCATACAAAACCGATTGAATATTGCCGGCATTGTATTTTACGATTACAATTTCCATGTGTTCAAATGTGTTTTAGGTCACCTGCTGCAGCCTGTACCAGTATTTCGGTCGCTAACCGACTTATTACCAATCTGCTCAATTCAAAATACGTTCCAGAAAAGAACGGGTCTGACTCGTCACATCTTTGGCAGTAGCAAGTTCCTGTATATAGGCCGATCCGATGATGGCTCCGTTTACATATGTGCAAACGGACTCAAACGATGCGTGATCCTTGATTCCAAACCCCGCTAAGATCGGATTTTTTAACGGATAACTTTTCAATCGCCGAAGATAAGCTCCTACATCGGTCATGTTTTTTTCCGATCCTGTTGTGGATGAAGACGAAACGGCATAAAGGAAGCCGCTGCAAAGACGGTCCAGTTGCAACACACGTTCCGGTGCGGTTTCCGGGGTTACGAGAACAATAAAATCCAATCCATATTTTTGAATAAGCGGGCCGTATTCCTGTTCAAATTCAAATTCAGGCAAGTCGGGCAGGATCAATCCGTCAATACCAACGGCCGCAGCATCTCTGCAAAACCGCTCAAACCCATACTGCAAAACAGGATTCATGTAACCCATCAATACAACCGGCACCTGAATGCCATAACCGCCATCGGAGACCTCCTTGCGAAGCGGCTTTAATTGTTCAAACAAAAACTGCAAGGTCATACCGTTGGCAATGGCAACAGAACTGCTTTGCTGGATAACCGGCCCGTCTGCCAACGGATCACTATAGGGCATTCCCAATTCAATAAGATCGGCTCCATAAGTCTGTAATGCCTTCATCACATCAGGCGTGCTGTTCAAAGTGGGATAGCCCGCCGTGCAATACACATTCAAAATCCGATGTGATTTCCGTTCAAACAAAGATTTAATTCTACTCATAACATATTCATTGTTGATCCATCATTTCTGTTCTCAAAGCAAGAAATCAGATGTATTTCATATAGGTGGCGAGGTCCTTATCTCCTCTTCCGCTCAAACAAATAACAACACGATCGGTGGGCGTCCATTGCAATTGTTCCAATGCAGCAAATGCATGTGCAGTTTCCAGTGCGGGAATGATCCCCTCCATTCGGGCAACATGAAAAGCGGCCTTGATGGCTTCGTCGTCTGTTGCGCTCAGGAAACGACCTCTCCCTGTTTCATACAGATGCGCATGCAATGGCCCGATTCCGGGATAATCCAACCCGGCCGAAATGCTGTGCGGTTCTACAACCTGTCCATCTTCGGTTTGCATTAACAAACTTTTACTTCCATGCAAAATGCCCGGCTTTCCTAATTGTGTGGTTGCTGCGCTCATCCCGCTGTTCACTCCCAATCCGGCAGCTTCCACGGCAATCAGACCGACCTCCTTTTCGTCCAGAAAATGATAGAATGCCCCGGCAGCATTACTACCACCGCCTACACAAGCAATGACATGCGTAGGGAGTTCGGTTCCGGCATGTTCCAGAAGCTGCCACCGCATTTCTTTACTGATCACACTTTGAAAACGCGCAACCATATCCGGATAAGGATGCGGCCCCACCACACTTCCAATGATATAGTGCGTATCCTGTGCGTGATTGATCCAGTCGCGGATCGCTTCGTTGGTGGCATCCTTTAGGGTTTTACTACCGCTGGTTGCAGGAACAACCTTTGCACCCAGCATTTTCATTCTGGCTACATTCGGAGCTTGTCGCTCAATGTCCTTCTCGCCCATATACACGATACATTCCATTCCTTTCAAGGCACATACCGTTGCAGTAGCCACACCATGCTGTCCCGCTCCTGTTTCGGCAATAATCCGTTTCTTGCCCAAACGTTGCGCAAGCAAAATCTGTCCAACGGTATTGTTGATCTTATGAGCTCCGGTATGACAAAGATCTTCGCGCTTCAACCAGATTTGCGTGCCGTACTGCCGGCTCAATCGTTGTGCGAAAAACAACGGAGTGGGTCTGCCAACATAATCTTTGAGCAACAATTCAAACTCTTGTTGAAACGAAGGCGTTTCCATCAACTCAAGGTATTGTTGCTGCAATTCGGAAACATTACGGTGCAGCATTTCCGGTATAAAAGCACCTCCGAATTTTCCGTAATATCCCTGCACTGTCGGACTTTGAAATGATATTGAAGTTTGCATATGTTTTGCTTTCAAATTTGAATGATCAATTCGTCCCGTAAACCGGGAACGTCAGTCGAAATCATATTTTACTGTTTAGTTCTCCTACAAAGTTCCGGATCAGTTCTACATTTTTAACCCCAGGTCGCTCTTCAAACTTACTGTTCACATCAATGGCAAATAAGTCTGCGGCCACTTTGTCTTTCGAAAATTTAAGAATGGACCCTACATCCGCGGGTTCGATTCCTCCACTCAGAAAGAACGGTTTACCGATCTCCAGCCCCTTTAACAACTGCCAGTTGAATTTACTGCCGGTGCCTCCGTAAACAGATCCCATCGTGTCAAACAAATACATATCCGCCGCATCACGATAATCTTTGATCAACCAGGGAATTTGGTCGTTCTCCGAAATCCGGAACGCTTTGATCACCTGAATGTAAGCGGACAATCGCTCACAGAACTTCGGCGTTTCATTTCCATGCAACTGAATCAGATCCAAACCATATTGCTCCACCTGATGCATGATTTCATCGAACTCGGCATTGACAAAAACACCTACTTTGTACACCTTTAAACGTGCCTTTTTGACTTCAGCGCCGCTCAGGTGCTTTAAGATAAAACGGGGCGATTTGTGATAAAAGATCATACCCGCGAAAGCCACACCCATTTCTCCCAACTCCTGCATTTGTTGCAGGTCGGTCATGCCGCACACTTTAACCCTCATGATCGGGGATTTAATGCTTGAACAAATTCGGCAAAAGCAATCGCAGGATCGGGCATCTTCATAAAGTTCTCACCAATTAGAAACCCATCAAAGCCCTGTTGCTTGAACATCAAAACATCCTCAACAGAGCGGATTCCGCTTTCGGCAATTTTTAATCTGGAATCAGGTATCCGTTTTGCCATATTCAAACTGCGTTCAATATCAACTTCAAAGGTTTTAAGATTTCGGTTGTTGATCCCAACCATTTCAGTTTCCTCACAAATATGTTCCAGCTCGGCTTCATCATGCAATTCGAGCAAGACCTCCAGATGTAAAGATTTTGCATACGATGCCAAATGCTTTACTTCACCGGGTGTTAAGCAGGCCGCGATCAACAGAATCACATCCGCTCCCATTGCTTTTGCTTCTGCAATTTGATAGGCATCGACAATGAAATCCTTTCGAAGAATCGGAATATGGTGGATACGAGCCGCCTCCAGATCGGCTGTGCTCCCGCCAAAAAAAGAATGATCCGTAAGTATACTCAAGGCAGAAGCACCGTTGGCGACATAAGAATTCGTAACACTTACTACATCGGCCCGGTCATTGATGGTTCCCTTCGAAGGAGAGCGGCGCTTAAATTCCGCAATGATCCCGGTGCGACTTTGATCTTTCAGAAACTCCTTTAAGGAAAAAGTTTCTCGTTGAAAAAGTTCTGCCTGGAGCAACTGTTCCAATGGCCGTTGTTTTTTTCGTTCGGCAACTTCAATTTGTTTGGCGGCTATGATGGTATCGAGGATATTCATGACTGTAAGGCAATGAGTTTTTGAAAAGATTGATAGGCACTTCCGCTATCCAGACTTTCTTCGGCTGTTGCAAAAGCCGTTTGATAATCCGAAAAATTACCGGTGCAGAAAAGTCCCATGGCTGCATTGGCCAACACCACGAGTCGCTGAGCCTCGGTTCCGTTACCACTTAAGATCGTCGTAAATCGTTTTGCGGAATCGGCAACGGTTGCTCCGCCATAAAGCGCTTCCGGAGCAATTGTTTTTGCCCCCAGTTGCTGCGGCGATAGAATCTGCTCTCCGGCATTGGTGATCACTTTGGTATCGTTTGTAAGAGAGATTTCATCGTAACCGTCCAAACTGTGAATGATAGTAAACTGCTTGCCGGACAATTGCAGTAAATAATTGTACACGCGTGCCATTTCCAGATTGAACACTCCTACGAGTTGATAATCGGGATTAGCCGGATTCACCATAGGACCCAGCATGTTGAAAAAGGTACGCATACCCAGATTTTTCCGTATGCCACCCACCACTTTCAAAGCCGGATGAAAGAGCGGAGCATGTAAAAAACAAATACCGGCTTCTTCTACTTCCCGCTTCAATTGCTGCTCATCGGTTTTGAAACGATATCCCAACTGTTCCATTACATTGCTGGCTCCGCTCACGGAAGAAGCGCCGTAATTGCCATGTTTGGCTACGGATTGTCCGGCTCCGGCCACCACAAAACAAGCCAGTGTAGAAATATTAAACGTGTTTTTTTCATCACCGCCGGTTCCTACAATATCAAGCAACGGAGTATCGTTGATGTGAACGGGCACGCACAATTCCAGCAAAGCCTCACGAAAACCCTGTAGTTCCTCAATAGTGATACTGCGCATCAGATACACGGTCATGAATGCTGTTATCGCAGACTCGTTGTAATTCCCTCTTCCGATATCCAGCAACACAGCACGTGCCTGCGCCCTTGAAAGCGTTTTGTACTCGAACAGATAGCGTAAAATTTCTTTCATATCTAAATAAAGTCGTTGATTAATGTTCAAGCCAGTTCCTCAGCATGGTTTCGCCATCGGGCGTCAAGACACTCTCGGGGTGAAATTGCACCCCTTGTACATCAAAGGTTTGATGTTGCAAGGCCATGACAAAACCGGATGCATCTTCTGCTGTAACGATCAGTGAATCCGGAAACGTGGACCGGTCAATCACCCAGGAATGATAACGTCCCACTTCGGGAAGAGGAGGTAAATTGTTCAGTACAGAATTCGCCCGGTACATTTCGTTGTTACAACATTTAATTGGAGTCGCAACGCCGTGATACACTTCAGACAAGTTGACCAACCGGCCACCAAAAGCCTGTCCAATTGCCTGATGCCCCAGACAAACACCCAGAATGGATTTGGTTGCAGCATATTCTTTGATCAGCGGCAGTAAGAGTCCGGCTTCTTCCGGAATTCCGGGACCCGGTGACAAAATGATTTTATCGTATTGCTGAACAGCTTCCAGCGCTATTTCATCGTTCCTGAATACATCCACCTTGGCACCCGTAATCTTTTCGACGAGATGAACCAGATTGTAGGTAAACGAATCGTAATTGTCAAAAACCAGTATACGCATCTTCTTGATTTTTATTTATTGCTTTCGTTGTCAACAGCACGGCCTCCTTTTAAAAGACGATCAGAAAATCGACTCTGCGGCATCAATGGCCCGCTTCAACGCGCCTAATTTGTTATGAACTTCCTGTAATTCATTTTCAGGAACACTTGCTACCACTACGCCTGCTCCTGCCTGATAGTACAGTGTATTCTCCTTTGATAAAAACGTACGAATCATAATTGCATGGTTGCAACTTCCATCGAATCCCACAAATCCGAGAGCGCCTCCGTAATAGCCGCGTCCGGTTGGTTCTAGTGCTTCAATGAGTTCCATCGCTTTGAATTTTGGCGCACCGCTCAATGTTCCTGCCGGAAAGGTTTTGGCAAGTAACAAAAAAGGGTTTGTTTGATCCGGCACCTTACCGGTTACTTCGCTTACAAGATGAATCACATGTGAATAATACTGTACCTCTTTATACTTTTCGACCCGGACCTCTGCGCAAACCCTGCTGAGGTCGTTTCTTGCCAGATCAACTAGCATGACATGTTCTGCATTTTCCTTAGGATCTTTTAACAACGCATCTGCCATTAAGCGGTCTGTTTCATCCTTGCCGCTCCGCTTGAACGTACCGGCTATGGGATGAACCGTTGCAGAACCGTTCCGAATGACGATTTGTGCTTCGGGAGAAGAACCCATCAACTTATAGTCACCGTAATCAAAAAAGAACAGATAGGGTGACGGATTGATATTCCGAAGTGATCGGTACACATTGAACTCATCGCCCTGAAACCCTTGCTGGAAGCGTCTGCTTAAAACAATTTGAAATACATCGCCACGCTGACAACTCCGGATGCCCTTTTCCACCATGGCTCTGTAAGCGTCATCAGACATATTGGAGATTTCCGTACCAACTGTCCGGAACGGATAAACAGGTACATCTTTACCTCGTATGAGCGATTCGAGAAGCGGCAACTGATCGGCAACACCATCCACATGATTGGAACAGATAAAGAGTTCATCTTTGTGATGATTGATCGCAATCACATACTGGTACAAACGGTAGCGCAATTTTCCAACTCCCTGTATCGATTTTTTTTCCAGGCTGATGGTTTCAAAATACGGAACGGCATCAAAAGACGTATATCCATACAACCCCTGTGCAAAGGCCCCTTCTTTAACCTCCGGCTCCTGCACCTGAAAAGACTGCATAAACTCCCAAACGACGAGAGGCACATCTTGTTTGGAATGCAACAGTTTCGTTTGCGGAGCACAACCCGGATATTTGAACTCCAGCAGGTCCTGATCGAGTAATTCAATACCGCCAATTGCATTTACACAGATGAAGGAATAACTGTTTTCCTGTGCATGATGATCCGTACTTTCAAGCAAGATTGTATCTCTGAAGCGGTCGCGCAGACGGAGATAAATCCCAACCGGCGTATACACATCGGCTAATAATTTCTGAACTGTTGTATGAATCTGAATGCGTTGCATAGTTTGAGTCATTGCTTAAAAAAAAGCCCCGGAACTGATTCCGGGGCCTTGTATGTTCACAATTAAAATGGAAACAACATTACAATACCCCGAAAGAGTTTGTATGCCACCACCATTGATTATTGATTGATTTTACCTTCATGTGCTGCGTTCTCATTTTTTATCACTTGTTGCGCCTTTAAATACTTATTCAGTTGATTACCGGTATTTCGAAAAGTGCATCACGAGTGAATACAAATATGTTGCATACGCGTTAAAAAATCAAATTTATTTTTAATCCGAAACAAAATCAAATCACGAACAAATGATTGTTTACTGCAGTTGAACCGGAGAAAAGAGCACAGCACCGAATCAGCGCAAGTGTATTACAAAGCAACAACCCGATGTGGATGTTCATGAGCATAACGGAGAATCAGGTTGTGTACCACTTCATGCTCGGGCATTGGTTCCAGTTTCTCCTTTAAGTCTTCCAAACGATCCACATCTAAATCACGCTGGAGCAATCCCATTCCAAAAAAACGTCCGTGCTCCATCAACACAGCCACCTCCTGTTCCGGATCAAAGGATGGTTCTTTGATCAGAAAATGCGGCGATTCGTTTTTCAAAAACGCAATGGCGGCATCGATCCGTTGGTTGTAGGAATCGGGTGTTTCTTCACTTCCACAAACGCCCTTGCAATGCGTTTGATTGCAGGCGGACGCTTCAGTCTGGTCCATGAAACAAAGACGGGGACAAAGTGCAAAGGATTCAATCACACGTTTTACAGCCGTAAGACCATCCATTTTCAGATGATACGTCATGACGGAAGGCAGTAATTTTCTGCTGCGTCCAATGGCCAGGCGTTTGAATCCGTTTTGATCGGTGTACACATACAGTGCATAAGAGGCCCGATTCCACTTCATCGCTTTGTTGTATTTGGGCCAGATTCTTCTGATTTCGATGGCCTCCAATAGCATTGCCATAAATTCGGAACCACATGTCCTGTAAGAAACCCGATGAATGGTACGCAGGAACTCCTGTCGTTGTTTGGAATCGCTATTCCCTGAAAAATGGCCCAACACACGCTTCTTTAAATTCTTGGCTTTGCCTACATACACAATACGGTCTTTGGTGTCATGGAAATAATAAACACCGGGCAACTTAGGGAGTTGTTCAATGGCATCCACATCGAGATGTAAAGGCAATCGTTGCTCTTTGGATTGCTTGCTCAGCATGGTATGCAAATGCCGGTTTCGATCATTTTGATGCAACCAATTAAACAAAGCGACCGTTGCGGCCGCATCACCTCCTGCCCTGTGGCGGTTGTACAACGGGATTTCAAACTGTTTGCACAAATTTCCCAGACTGTAAGAAGGTAGTTTGGGAAACAATTTTCGGGCATAGCGTACGGTACAAAGTTTTTTGCAATCCAGTTGATACCCGAGTTGTGAAAAAGATGCGTGAAGGAAGGAGTAATCAAAATTTACATTGTGCGCCACAAAAACTTTACCCTGCAGGAGATCAAACAAACGAGGCGCAATTTCCTCAAACGTAGGCGCCAATTGAACCATCTCATTTGTGATACCCGTTAACACCTGAACAAATCGTGGAATAGGCTGAAGCGGATTGATCAGAGTTTCAAATTTTTCGACAACATTCTGGTGGTCGTAGATGTAAACGGCAATTTCCGTGATTCCGTTTGCAGCTGCATGTCCGCCCGTGGTCTCTATATCAGTTACAGCATACAACATTTAACAATTAATACCTATTTTTAGCAACATTTGCACTTCTTTTTTTTGGATTTCCCATTTATTGGGCTTAAATTTAACTAATATTTCCTCTAGGACTCACACCAACTTCTTATAAATCCGATACCTTTTAAAAATTGACAGGTTTGTTTAATTTTTTTAATTTTTAAATTGGTATATCATGAACGACAATCAACCCCATTTAAGCGACTCTGCTATGCAGACGATTTTGGTTGTATTATTTTTTACAATCATTGCGGTAATCTCTTATTTCGTATCCTTTAATTGATCGCCTATCGATTGAATTCTACACTTTTTCAATTAAAGTTTCGAAACAAGTATTTCAAAAAGCCCTAAAAGGGCTTTTTTTATTCCTACGTACCGATCCTGTAGCTGTATTCAAAATAGAAAAACAGTAATAGAGGCCTATATCACCTGATTCATAAGACATACCGCTTACGGCAAGCCTCCTTTCTTCTTACATTTGCCATCTTAAAGAACCCGATTGCAATGGAATTAAACAAGAATTTTGACCACATTCAGGCTGAAGAAAAATGGTACGCGCACGCAATTGAAAAAAATTACTTTTCCAGTACGCCCGATGACAGGGAGCCCTACACCATTGTAATGCCTCCGCCCAATGTTACCGGTGTCCTGCACATGGGGCATTGTTTAAACAATACCATTCAGGACGTATTGATTCGCAGGGCACGAATGGAAGGGAAAAATGCCTGCTGGGTTCCGGGGACCGACCATGCATCCATAGCAACAGAAGCCAAGGTCGTACAAATGCTACGGGAAAAAGGCATTCAAAAAGCAAGTCTCAGCAGAGATGAGTTTCTAAAATATGCCTGGGAATGGAAAGAAAAATACGGTGGCATCATTCTGCAGCAATTAAAGAAACTGGGCTGCAGTCTGGATTGGAACCGTACAACTTTCACGATGGACCCGGATTATTACAATTCGGTCATCGGCGTATTTATTGACTTATACAATAAAGGCAGCATTTACAGAGGTAAACGGATGATCAACTGGGACCCCAAAGCGAAAACAGCTCTCAGTGATGAAGAGGTCATCCGCAAAGAAACCAAACAAAAACTTTACCATCTCAAATATTACATTGTAAATGAGGGGAAAACCACATCCGATTACATCACAATTGCAACGGTACGTCCCGAAACCATTATGGGCGACAGCGCCGTTTGCGTGCATCCGGATGATGAACGATACAAACACTTGCACGGCAAGCAGGTTGTGGTTCCGTTGATCAATCGGTCCATCCCCGTTATTACAGACGAATACGTTACCATGGATTTCGGCAGCGGTGCGCTTAAAGTAACGCCTGCTCACGACATCAATGACTATCAATTGGGACAAAAGCACCAACTCGAAATCATTGATATTCTGAATGAAGATGGCACACTCAATGAAACGGCCCAAATCTTTGTGGGAGAAGATCGCTTTGTAGCACGAAAAAAAATCGTCCAGGAACTGGAAACCCATGGCTACCTGCTCAAAACCGAAGACTATACCAGTGAAGTTGGCTATAGCGAACGAACCGATGTGGTTGCAGAACCGAGATTGAGTTTGCAGTGGTGGGTCGACATGAAAAAAATAGCTGCACCCGCCCTTGAAGTAGTGTTGAATGAAGAGATCAACTTCTATCCGCCCAAATTCAAAAACCTCTACCGCCATTGGATGGAAAACATCAAAGATTGGTGTATCAGTCGTCAATTGTGGTGGGGGCATCGCATTCCGGCCTGGTACGACGATCAAGGCAATTATGTTGTAGCCGCCAATGAAACGGAGGCCCTTGCGCAGTACCGGGAACAATTTGGACGAAACGTAGAGTCCGGCCAATTGAAACAGGATGAAGATTGTCTGGATACCTGGTTTTCTTCCTGGCTATGGCCTTTTGAAGTATTCAATGGTCTGAACAATCCCGGCAACAAAGACCTGGCTTACTACTACCCCACCAATACCTTGGTGACAGCACCCGAAATCATTTTCTTTTGGGTGGCGCGCATGATCATGGCGGGAATCGAATTCCAAAATCAAATTCCTTTCAAAGAGGTTTATTTCACCGGTATTGTGCGCGACAAGCAAGGAAGGAAAATGAGTAAAAGTTTAGGGAACTCACCCGATTTACTGGAACTCATCGAACGCTACGGAGCCGATGCTTGTCGGTTTGGAATCCTCATCGCTTCACCCGCAGGTAATGATTTGTTGTGGGATGAAAGCAGCAACGAACAGGGACGCAATTTCAACAACAAGATCTGGAATGCGCTCAAGCTGGTTAAAATGTGGGAGCAACGAACTACCCATACCGGAGCAAGTACAGGCAATGAACATTTTGCGGTAAACTGGTTTGGAAACAGACTGGAAGAAGTAAAAGACGAAGTGGCAACACTCATGAAGCAATTCCGCCTGAGTGAAGCACTCAAAACGATCTACTCTCTGATATGGGATGATTTTTGCAGTTGGTATCTCGAATGGGTGAAACCCGGAATGGATCAACCCATAGAAGCCGTAGTGTACGAAAGAACGATCGATTATTTTGAGGAATTACTGCAATTGTTACACCCCTTCATGCCGTTTATTACTGAAGAAGCGTACCATTTGTTGCGCAACAGACAGGAAACAGACGACCTTACCATAAAAATCTACAAGACGGTTCAAAAAACAGATCCTGCCGTTTTACAATTAGGAACATTACTGAAAGAGGTGATATCGACATTACGTGATACCAAAAACAAACATCAGATCAAACCCAAAGACGCCATCCAACTTGCTATTGAAACGCAACATGAACAGCACTATAATCAGATTGAAAGCATTCTGAAAAAACAAATTCATATAGAAACCATTAGCTATACCAAAGCAGCGGTTCCGCAATCCATTACCGTTGTTATTCAGAAAGACAAGTTTTATCTGATTCCGAAGCACGAAGTGGACAACAGTGCACAAAAAGCGCAATTGGAAAAAGACCTGGAATACCTCAAAGGGTTTTTGAGTTCGGTTGAAAAGAAATTAAACAATGAACGCTTCATCCAAAATGCCAAACCGGAAGTAGTTGAGGCCGAAAAACGCAAAAAGGAAGATGCCGAAACAAAAATCAGGACAATAGAAGAAAGTCTTGCAGCGTTAATAGTATAAAGTATGCGAATCATCTTACCATACCTGATGATCCTGGCTCTTGTTACAGGGATGAGTGTTAGCGGCAGTTGTCAGCAAAAACCGGCACCTAAGTTAACACCGCCGCAACTGCAATCGTTCATTGGCAACACCAAAGGAGGGACACTTCCTTTGGAAATGACCTTAAACCTGGTAGATTCGGCCGTATGGGTTATTGATGCAAAAAAGAACCGCTATTACATCTCCCGGTTCGTGGTGCTCTTCAGAAGCAAAGACCGCTTTGAAGACGAACAAACCGGCGAAATCAAAACACATTACAATTCCAGTTCCCTTGAGGTTAAAAACGCAAATTACATCTCAGAATCCTGGCGCAGATACCTGTACGAAAATTTCAAATCAGGAGACGAACTGCTGATCGGCGACATCATTGTCCGCGATCGGAACGGTGAATACTACAAAGCGCCCGACATCAAAATTCTGATTCAATAAGCTCTTCAAAACAAATCCAGTGGCAGGATGATTTCAAACCGATTGGGTTTGCTGTTGGGATCAATGAAATCCTGATCCAGCAAACGGCTGTAACGAACACCTAGGGTCAACGGAACACTGTTCCAAATACGGGTATCGAAAAACAACTCCATTCCTGCAGAGCGAAAATCAAATTGACGGCCAGTTCGTACACTTTCAATTCGGGTGTAATCATAAAAAGTATTCCCGCGAATACGCTGAACATAGAGCAACTGTAACATCCCGAAGTCAGGATAAAGAATTGGAAAATGATAATTGACACTCAACCGCTTCATGCGTGGAAAATGTAGTGCGTTGTATCCTCTTGCAAACGGAAAATTATTGACAAACCAGCTACCCCTGAATGTATCCCGCACTGCATACGAAGCAAGCACTACCAAATTGTGGTTGATGAAAAGACCCGGCAAATAAACGCCGGCCTGTGCCAGTAATTGATGCCCTTGTATGCCATTAACAGTACGCCTGTATTGGAATTGAGCAAGATGTGCAAACCGCGGATAAATGTGCATTCGTGCTTTCTGACTTTGACTGCTCCATCGCACCGAAGTTGTAAAATAGTTGAAGTGACTGTCATTCGTATTTTTCGCTGATTCGCCGGTAAACTGTAATAGCTCGGTATTAAGTGAGCCTGCAATGGTAAGCCTTCTGTATTGTCTTCCTCCGCTTAAATTTAAGGGCACGGTAACACCAACATTGGCATTGGTTTGGTTCCAGGTAATACGTTGATTGTCGTTCAAAAAACTGCTGCGATGCCAGGTTTGTTCTACACCCGCATTCACGACGGGATACCATCCTCCGTAGATCAGGTTGGCTCTTATTTGATGAAAGCCTTCATTCCGGTTGTAGAAATACCCATAAGACCCGGAAAACGTATTGAGCACATTGTCGCTTAAAAAAGTAATTCCATAATCCGGCTCACGCAAAGTGGGTGTCCAACTGTGAATATTAAAGAGATGCGCTGCTCCTTTGTAACGGGTAACCGGCCCCGGAAGCTCCTTCACATCAGCCAGCAAATTGGTCCCTGTAAACGATTGTTGACTCAAATACAAATCGGCTAGCGGGAACAAGGTATCTGCAAAGGACTTGGAAGGAATACCGGACCTTGTTTTCATCAATCTGTTTCCGGCAGCCGTGAACGTGTTGAAAAAAATCGTTTCGAGTGAAGAATCAGCAACTGCCTGATACGAGCCATTTGGAAGTTGTGATAGTTTTTGAAAACGGCCTGTTTCGATGTCAAAAGAAAACAACTGATCTCCTGCAGGTTGAGAAGCCGTGAATAAAATGTGTTTGCCTGTAACCTGTACATAGGCAAGCGGTGTATTGATAAACGGGAACAAGAGCATTTCGGTTCCTGTAGCTATAGACGTGTACAAGAGTGCCATCTCTCCTTTCGTGTTACGAACGGCACTGATGATACCCGTTCCATCGCGATCAAACTTTGGATACGTATAAATGTACTGTTGTGGATTAGGCAGTATTCGTTGATTCTTGGATTGAATATCGATGAGGCAAAGCGCATTATGCTGATCGACCGAATGCTGCACCGCAATAATTTGCCGGTGATCGGGCGACAAGTCGGGCATGAATAAACGCGTAGACTTCGTTATTTTTTGGACACGACGGGTTTGAACATCCATCATCCTGATTTCGGAATACTCTTTCCATCCCCATCGGGCATCGGGCTTCCATGATGTGTATACTACTTTTCCGTTGCGATAAGAATAGTAATCGTCGTAGGTAATATCTTTCACACGCAATTTGCCGGTACGTCCCATTGTATCGACAAGCATCCAGGTAGGAATTTGTTTATAGGATGTCTTTAAAAGGATCAAAGAGTCGGGTTTTATCAAAAACGGATATTGATAAAATTCTGTATTGTTTCGGGAAAGTTTTGTAACCGGTATGGAAGTACCGTAGCTGGATAAGTTCTGGATCTGCATTTTTTGTTGGAACCAGGAGAATGCATTGCGTACAAATTCGGAAAAAGGAATTCCTGTATGCTTTTTCACCGCATGCTGAAAGGGATACAATACTCCTTTACAGGCCAACGCATCATCAATGACGTTGTTCCAAAACGGAAGACCGTAGTGTTCTCTTCCATA
>CANGQQ010000056.1 GCA_947456025.1 Chitinophagaceae bacterium
ATGGGCGCCGGAGCTAAAGTAGATCCCACACAATTGAAAGTGGTGGATATTTCCAAAACCTTCAATTGCCCATTTGCACAACAAATCCGGAAATTACTGAAGCAACACCAAATCCGGAAAGGGATTAAAACCGTCTTTTCGCCCGAGGACCCAATGAAGGAAAGCTTAATGCTCACCGATGGTAAAAACTTTAAAAAATCGGCTTATGGTACCATATCTTACATGCCGGCCGTTTTTGGTGCTGTTACGGCATCCGTTGCCATACGGGATCTGATGAAAAAATCAAAAAGCCCTGACGCTCGTTCATTCAGTTAAACGTCCTTTAACAAATCTATGTCGTACATCCTGAGTATTGACTCTTCCACCAATGAGGCCTCCGTTGCAGTTTCCCTGGACAACCGGATCCTCTGTTTGAAAAAAAGCAAAGAGCAAAAAGAGCATGCCGGCTTCATACAGACAGCAATCGAAAAGATGTTCGGGGAAACAGGAATTTCGGGAAGGGATCTTGCTGCAGTTGCCGTAACAACCGGACCGGGTTCGTACACCGGCTTACGTGTTGGAATGGCCAGTGCCAAAGGATTTTGTTATGCACTGCAAATACCATTGATTGCAATAGGGACGTTAGACGTTATGGCCTATGCGGCACGACAATTTCTAACAAATACATCAGAAAATCTTTTCCCAATATGCCCTATGATCGATGCCCGGAGAATGGAGGTTTTTACCTCCCTCTTCAGTCCTGACCTCGAGAGCTTACAAGCACCCCGTGCTTTGATTCTGGATGAAGATTCATTTGCTGCTGAATTGAACAACTCCCCCGGAATTTACTTCTTGGGTTCCGGAAGTGAAAAATGGCAACGAATTTGTAAACATCCGAAAGCTGCTTTTATAAACCCGGAATGGGATGCCCGGCATTTGGCTGAATTGGCCTTTCCACTTTTTCAGAGTAAGGAATTTACCTCCCTGGCCTATTCCGCTCCTTTTTACTTGAAAGAATTTCAGTCTTCCGCACACTAAATGTTGGATGCTCCGCATGCAGGATGGAATTTGTAATTTTAGAACTTAATCAAGTGTTGATCTTCTATGTCGAAAAGCATACCATCCTCTGATCGTAACCAACTGCCTAAAGAATTACCTGATTTTCACTTGGTACGAAAAACCGAATTGATCTTCCGTGCGCTTAATCACAAACTGCGACAACAAATCTTAATGCTGTTGCTCGAACACAAACAACTGACCGTAACAGAATTGTTCACCCACTTAAAACTGGAACAATCAGTCGCTTCTCAACATCTGGCGACTTTACGAAGGACCGGATTTGTTGTAACAAAAAAAGAGGGAAAATTTGTTTGGTATATGTTGAATCCCGAACGATTGGTGCAAGTCGAAAAAGCTGTCGCCCTGCTCAATGGCGGTAAAAGTTAAACAACAGAAGAAGTGGTTCGGGAATTGTACTTTTGCCGAAATCGTTTCAACTATGTTTATTCAGCAATTGTATACATCCTGTTTAAGTGAAGCTGCTTATTATATTGAAAGTGAAGGAGAATGCGGGGTTATCGATCCCATGCGTGACACGGATGCATATCTTCAACTCATTCGGGATCGTAAAACAGTATTAAAATACATTTTTGAAACACATCTTCATGCCGATTTTATCAGTGGACACCTTGAATTGTCCCAGCAAACCGGTGCACCCATCGTATTCGGGCCCGAGGCGACAGTAAAATTCCCTGCTCATATAGCAAAAGATAAAGAGCAGTTCAAGATCGGAAAACTTACGCTGGAAGTATTACATACACCCGGACATACCCTTGAAAGTTGTTGTTACCTGCTTAAAGATGAAAACGGGAAAGAGCACTGTCTGTTTACCGGCGATACGTTGTTCATTGGCGATGTTGGAAGGCCCGATCTGGCACAGGAAGGTCATTTGTCGGCACAGGAATTGGCGGGCGCACTTTACGATTCCATCCAAACTAAAATTGCCCCGTTGTCCGATGATGTGATCATCTACCCTGCACACGGCGCCGGAAGTGCATGCGGTAAAAACATCAGCACTGAAACATCCTCAACACTGGGCGAACAACGAAATACCAATTACGCGCTGCAACAAGTCACCAAGGAAAGTTTCATCAAAGCGGTTACAAAAGGCCTGGATCCGGCTCCGTCCTATTTCCCATTAAATGTAAAAATGAATCAGGAAGGATACAAACCACTTTCGGAAATCCTTGAAAAGAGCAATCATGCGATTTCAGCTCCGGCTGTTAAAGAGTTAACAGAACAGCCAAATGTGGTATTACTGGATACCAGACCCGCCTTGTTGTTTACGGATGGTTTTGTGCCCGGAAGTATCAATATCAGTCTCGACGGACGATTTGCAGAATGGGCGGGCACCTTGCTGCCATACGACAAACAACTCGTTCTGATCTGTGAAGAAGGTAAGGAAACGGAGTCTATTGTACGCTTAGCCCGAGTTGGGCTTGAACAGGTTGCCGGATATCTTGAAGGCGGTTATCCTTCCTGGGTTCTTGCAGGCTATGAATCCGACTTGATCATCAATGTAGAAGCCGATGAATTGGCGATGGATTTTCCGCATGACGAGCACCTGCTTGTTCTTGATGTTCGAAAAGAATCCGAGTTCACCGAAGGCCATGTAAAAAATGCAGCCAATCTGCCCTTACAAAAAATGAACGATCCCGGACTGTTGGCCGACATCAGCGACAGGGACAATTTATACCTTCATTGCGGTGGAGGTGTTCGCAGCATCATTGCCGCTTCACTGCTTAAGAAAGAAGGATTTCACAATTTGCGAAATGTACTTGGCGGATGGAAAGCCATTCAAAAAGAAAAGATTCCAACAGAAAAAGAAACCAACCTCTCCCCAAACGTCAATTAATCCAGCAAAGAACCATATTCAGGGATCCACGTGTGTTTCCAGCGGCGATGGCTCCAGAGGTAGTTGTCAGGGCGTTTCCTGATAGCCGTTTCGACTTTTGACACCAACACCTTTGTCAACGCCCCCTCTTCGAAATCCATAGCATTGGCGGTGATCAATTCGGCATGAAACTCGTAATATCCACGTTTCAGCTTGTAATAATCTACATAGATGACCGCCGTGTTTTTCATTTTTGCTCCTTTTTCCGGTCCCTTTGCGAAAGGTGCCGGCTGACTGAAAAAATGGAGCCAATACGCATTGCGTGGATTTGCTGGATTTTGATCGCCGACTAAAATCAATGCATACTGTTTTTTCAGATGTGCGTTGAGCGCATTTTTAAAATCGGCCGCCGAAATGAGAATAGTACCCGTTCTTTTACGCAATTGCTGAAGAATCCGATCCATCACCTTGTTCTTCAGAGGCATGTAAACAGCCAGAAAAGGGAGTTTACACTGCGCAGCGACGCCCAAATTTGCAAACTCCCAATTAAAGAAATGACCGGTAACAATTTGAATGCTTTGCGACTTGCCGGCCCATTCATTGATCACATCCATATTGCCTTTAACACGTTTCAGAATTTGTTTTTCGCTCCACGAAAACAATTTGATGATCTCCATGAATGTATCGCAGAGATTATGATAAAAGTCCTTCATGATCCGAATACGCTCCGCTTCTGTTTTCTCGGGAAACGCAATGGAAAGATTGTTCATAACCACTTTTTTACGGTAGCCGAAAACATAATACATGAGAACATACACGACATCACCCAACAGATACAAAACGCCGATTGGCAGGAATGATAACCCTTTTAAAAATCCGTAAATGAGATAATACATATGCTCTTAGTTTTAAATCGAACCACTCCTTACAATACAATATTTTGCAGCAACGTACTTTTTTCGGGATAATCGGTATTGTAATGGAGCCCTCTGCTTTCTTTTCGAAAAGCTGCGCCCTTGGTTATTAAGTAGCCCACCGTGATCATGTTTCTCAATTCCATGATTTGAGGCGAGATTACAGAGCTGCGGTACAGTGCTTCTGTTTCTTCCCATAAAAGATCGAGTCGTTTCATGGCACGTTGCAAACGCACATCGTTGCGTACGATCCCCACGTAATCGCTCATCACCTGTTGCAATTCCTTTAAACTTTGCGTAATCAAAATCATTTCCCGCGGCATACCTGTTCCTTTTGCATTCCATTCGGGCAAATGTGGTCGGGAAAGTGTTGATTGTTGCACCACAGATGTACTGTCCAGAAAACTACGATGCGCAAACACCATTGCTTCCAAGAGTGAATTGCTGGCAAGACGATTGGCCCCATGCAGTCCGGTACTTGCACATTCGCCTGCTGCATACAAATTCCGTATGGATGTACGACCCCATTCATCGGTTTTTATTCCGCCGCAACTGTAATGTGCAGCCGGAGCAACCGGAATCATGTCTTTTTCTACTTCAATTCCCAGGCTTTTACATTTTTCATAAATATTAGGGAAATGATGCAAAAACTGAGGAAGCGGAATGTGTCTGCAATCGAGCCATACATGCTCGGTACCATTGATCTTCATTTCGCTGTCAATCGCTCTGGCAACAATATCACGGGGTGCCAGATCTTTCCGTTCGTCGTAACGCTCCATGAAAGCTTCGCCCTGATGATTGCGTAAAATACCGCCATCACCCCGAACGGCTTCCGTAACAAGAAAAGCCTGCCCTTTTTGTCCGGCCTGATACAATGCGGTAGGATGAAACTGAATGAACTCCATATTCTCAATTCGCCCCTTTGCACGATACACCATTGCCACACCATCGCCGCTGGCAATGGAAGGATTGGTTGTGGTACGGTACACCTGTCCGTTCCCACCTGTAGCCAGCAAAGTTACTCCTGCCTGCAAAACATCAATCTGATTGGTATGAAGGTTGAGCGCATACACCCCGTAACACTGTATATCGGGAGTGGCTTTGGTAACCAGATAACCGAAATGATGTTGCGTAATCAGATCTACAACGAAATAGTGATTAACCAATTCAACGTTTCTGCATTGACGCAATGTTTCCAGCAAGGCCCGTTCCATTTCGGCACCTGTAACATCTTTGTGGTGCAAAATGCGTTTTTCCGAATGACCGCCCTCTTTTCCAAGAGCATAATCGCCATCGGCATCCTTATCGAAACGGGCGCCCCACTCTATAATTTCCTGAACACGTTCGGGACCTTCTTTCACAACAAGGTCTACGATCGTTTCATTACACAAACCATCGCCTGCGATTAAAGTATCTTCAATATGTTTATCGTAGCTGTCTTTTTCGAGATCGTTTACAACCGCTATTCCTCCCTGAGCATATTTGGTGTTTGTTTCATCGGCATTGGTTTTGGTGACGATTAAAACTTTTTTATCGGGGCAGGCTCTCGCCACTTTAATAGCATATGTGAGTCCGGCTATTCCCGATCCAATTACCAGAAAATCTGTCTGCATACTTCAAAATAAGTGCTAAAGATAAAGAAGATCTTACGCTTCAACCACATACAAAAAACGGAGCAATTGAGGATGACGTTGCTGATGAATTCCGCTTAAGCCGGCTCCACCCATGCATCGTTCTCTTTCAGTAAATTGATCAACTCCTGTACGGCCACCTCACTGTCAATATTTCGTTTCACGACTTCCTTTCCTTTATAAAGCGTGATCTTGCCGGGACCACTTCCTACGTAACCAAAATCGGCATCTGCCATTTCTCCCGGACCATTTACAATACACCCCATGATGGCTATTTTCACTCCTTTCAGATGATGTGTGACCGAACGTATTTTTGCGGTTGTTTCCTGAAGATCAAACAAGGTGCGACCGCAACTTGGACAAGAGATATATTCGGTTTTTGAAATGCGGGTGCGGGTTGCCTGTAAAATGCCGAACGCATTGTTGTTGATAAATTGTTCCGGTGTTTGATGGCTCAAATAGGTACGACCGCTGCTGCTTTGTTTGAGCGAAGCAACCTGCAAATCGTAGCTCTCGTTGGTCATACTCAGTAACAAACCATCGCCCATGCCATCCAATAAAAGCGCCCCGCATTCGGTTGCGTAATGAATCAAATGCTCGTCGGGGGTTTGACCTTTACTGTCGGTCATCAATAAAACCGGATTGTTGATGTTACGGCTCATCAGCTCCATAAACATGCGCCTTACACTTTGCATGGCATTGACATTGCTGCTGCTCATACACAATACAACGGTGTTGTCGTTGGCGCAAGTATCCAGAAATGTATAATCGTTAACCGGTGTTTCATCACTGTAACAATCCAACATCACAAAATTCAACACATCACTTTTTGTTTCAGAAGCAGCATATCCGCTGTCCATGAAAAGCGGATGATAGGAGCCCCCCCAGCCCTTTCCTACCGGATCGGCATTGATTTCGATCCAGGTTTGAGGATATACGATCACCTTCAATGTTCCGGGCAACTCAAACGGAAGTTTCTGATGGCCTGTAAAAATATAATCTGCTGCCATATCCGATATCGTCCACTTATCGGCAATTGAATCGTATGTATAACCTACAGATTCCAGGCTTTGCGGGGTAATCAGTTCCATCTTGCTTAAATCGGCAACAACAACGGGAACTTGCTTGCCTCCTATATTCCCTACCGAAAAACTTTCACGTCGCTTATATTCAAAAGGCGAATAGGGCAATTGCACAACCGGAGGCACCGCTTCTTTAACTGCAACGGAAGGCTTTTGGGCTTGTCCGGAATAGCGTTTCACTAGATCCTTACATACCGGAATTTCGAATTCCGGATCTTCGGTTAAACTCACTCGAATCGTATCGCCAATGCCATCTTCCAGCAAGGTGCCGATGCCTGCAGCGCTTTTCACCCTTCCGTCTTCACCGTCACCGGCTTCGGTAACACCCAAATGCAAAGGATATGCTGCGCCAAACTCCTCCATCATGTGATGAATGAGCAACCGATAGGCCTGAACCATAACCTGCGGATTGCTGCTTTTCATACTCAGTACGATATTGTGATAATTTTCGCCGCGTGCAATTCTCAAAAACTCCATAGCACTTTCAACCATGCCAATGGCCGAATCGCCGTAGCGACTCATGATGCGATCGCTGAGTGATCCGTGGTTGGTTCCTATACGCATAGCCGTACCATACTCCTTGCAAATTTTTACCAAGGGGGTAAAACGTTCGCGGATACGATCGATTTCTTCGGCATACTCCAGATCTGTATAATCGATTTGCTCAAACTTTTTCTTGTCAACATAGTTGCCCGGATTCACACGCACTTTTTCTACAATACGTGCAGCAATTTCGGCTGCATTGGGCGTAAAATGAATGTCGGCCACCAAAGGCGTATGGTAACCCCGTTTTCGCAATTCGTTTTTGATCAACAATAAATTTTCGGCCTCTTTTCGGGAAGGAGCTGTAATACGCACCAACTCAGCACCGGCTTCAATACAACGTATGGATTGCTCAACAGTAGCAATTGTATCCATGGTATCGGTAGTCGTCATCGTTTGTACACGAATGGGATGGTAATTGCCCAAAAGAAGATCTCCGATTTTGACTTCTTTCGTAGCCAGTCGCTGATAAGATGTTAAAGAGGATGTATAGTATTGCATGATATCAGAATTTTGGATCGGGTGGCCTGGTTCGATTCCCGGTTGGTAAAGTTAACAAAGAAAGCTTCCGAAGGTTTTAATCTGACAAGAGATTGAAGACTGAAGGAAGCAGACCTTTACTTTTTCCCTTTCATAAAGTCATAGTGCAGGAGCAGGTCCTTCAATAAAGCCATGCGGTTTTGCACCATGTTGTAATTAGGATCGGATGAACGGACGAGTAATACAAAAAAATAAGGATGTCTGTTTTCTTCGATCCAGCCCGTTATCCACCCAATTTGAATGCCTTGCGGATCTGTACCCCATCCCGTTTTGTAACTCAGTTTGTATAAACTATTGTCATCCTGCAACATGACTTTCTTCACAATTTGTTGCGTTCGCTTCTGGAATGGCAGTTGTTCGAAGTAAAGTCTTTTTACCAACCCCAATTGCTCATCGGGAGAAATCAGCAACGTGTTGTTCAGCCAAAATGAATCCACCGGACCGGTAATTGTTTTATTGCCGTACTGTAGCGTGTCGATCCAAAATTGCATGGTATCTTTTCCAATTCTTCTTGCCAGCTCGCAAAAGTAGGGAACTGCCGAAGCGCGAAAGGCCTCCTGCATAGTCAGGTCTTTATCCCATTCGGGTCGACGCGTAACACCATCCCAGGGAATGACCATTTTTTCGTCGAACAAACGGCCGGTTTCCAAACCGATCAAAGCGTTTACAATTTTAAATGTTGAAGCGGGAGAAACTCTTTTTTTATAGTTGGAAGAATCGTAAATCGTAAAGTGAGCCTGCGCATTATCGAGTAAGGCAAACGTACCTGTAACCTGATAACGATCGAAATATGTTTTCAGTTCCTGATCGATTTTGATGTTGTTAATCGAACAAGAATGAAAAAGTAGCATACAGCAAATTGCCCCTATAGTATTCCGTAACATAAACATGATTTGAACCGCAAAAGTAGCAGCAAAAGCCGATGCAATCCTAAAAGATTGAAAAGTTGACTTCGCAGAAAGAAACCGAGCTTTCAGGCTTAGGTTTTTTCAGGGGATCAGATACCTTTCTCTGCAGCTTCCAGCACCCCCAGTTCCTTACCCACTTTTGTAAATGCAGCGATGGCTTTATCCAGATGCTGTTGTTCATGTGCGGCACTAAGCTGTACACGGATGCGTGCCAGACCTTTGGGAACCACCGGGAAAAAGAATCCGATTACATAAATCCCTTCCTGTAACAGACGAGCTGCGAAATTTTGAGCAACCACCGCATCATACAACATAATCGGAACAATAGGGTGATCGCCCGGCTTGATATCAAATCCTGCTGCTGTCATTTTGGTCCGGAAATAACGGGTATTTGCTTCCAAACGATCACGCAACTCAGTCGTTTCACTTAAAAGATCCATCACGGCAATAGAGGCGCCCACTATACTTGGTGCAAGGGTATTACTGAATAAATACGGACGGGAACGCTGACGGAGCATTTCAATCACCTCTTTCCTGCCACTTGTAAATCCACCGCTGGCACCTCCAAGGGCTTTACCCAGCGTGCCTGTTATGATATCAATCTTCCCCATCACGCCACGGTACTCATGTGTCCCCCTTCCGGTTTTTCCCAAAAAGCCGCTGGAATGACATTCATCCACCATGATAGCAGCATCATATTTTTCGGCCAGCTCCACAATGCGATCCAATTGAGCAATGGTACCATCCATACTAAAACTACCGTCGGTTACAATGATGCGATTGCGTGCTCCGGAAGCCTCTTGCAATTTTAATTCCAGGTCATCCATGTTATTGTGCTCATAGCGGTAGCGTTGAGCTTTACACAAACGTACCCCATCAATAATACTCGCATGATTCAACGCATCGCTGATGATAGCATCCTGTTCCTGAAACAAAGGCTCAAAAACGCCTCCGTTGGCATCAAAAGCGGCTGCATACAAAATGGTATCTTCTGTGCCCAGAAACTTCGAGATTTTTGCTTCCAGTTCTTTGTGTATGTCCTGTGTGCCGCATATGAAACGAACACTGCTCATTCCAAACCCACGCAAATCAATGTATTTTTTGGCCGCTTCTATTACTTTGGGATGTGATGACAAACCCAGATAATTGTTCGCACAAAAATTCAAAACATTTTTTCCGTTCACACGAATTTCGGGACCCTGTGCACTTTCAATGATACGTTCTGTTTTAAACAAACCGGAGGATTTGATTTCTTCCAGTTCTACAGCCAATCGTTGTACCAATCGTTCATTCATAATAAGGCAATTAAAGGCTACAAAACTAAGGGGAAGGAGCTTCCGATTGCACGAAACAGGAATCAAAAACAAAAAACCCATCCTTTTCCTGAAATAACTTTTCGCAATTGGTTCATTATGAACGGGGAACAGATTTGCAATTGCGGCAACTATCTTTGAAAATCTTTTTTTAAAAACTGTAACTTTTAACAAACAGGATCGTTTCATCAAGACACTAAAACCGTTTAGGCAGCATTCATGACCACCAATGAATACAACGAATGTGTAGACCGGTATGCCGATGCCGTGTATCGCTTCATCCTCAAAAACATGAGGATCGAAGCCGATGCGCAGGACGTCGTACAAACAGCCTTTGAAAAACTTTGGATCAACCGGGAACAAGTAGACCCCGCAAAAAGCAAGGCTTATTTGTTTACCATTGCCTACCATCAAATGATCGACCTGCTGCGAAAAAACAAAAGGATCATATTAAAAGAAGGGTTTCCGGACGAAGCAAAAATCAAAGAACAGCCGGCTGTTGGCATTCGAAAAACTTTAGATGTTGCATTGAGTCGCTTGAATGCTACATCCCGGAGCCTGGTTTTACTGAAAGATTATGAAGGCTACAGCTATCAGGAAATAGGAGTCATTACAGGTCTCAGTGAAAGTCAGGTAAAAGTGTATTTACACCGTGCCCGAATCGAATTAAAAAACTATTTAATTAAGGTTGAACATGTTTTATAATCGTACACCTTTCTACGCAGTACTGAATTCCGATAATAACGGCGGAAGGATTGAAGTTGTTACAAAAGCCAACTACGAACACTATTTGCTGTTGTATATCGATAACGAGTTAACACCCGAACAACAGCGTTTGGTGGATGCATTTTTGGATTCGTATCCGGATGCACGTGACACGTTTGAACAGTTGCTGGAGGCGAAACTCCAACCCGAAGGCCTGTCTTCAAGCACTTTTAAGCAACAACTTTACCAACCCGATGAACAGTTACTTTCTTACTTCGATCACGAATTGCCAGAACCCAAACGGCTTGAGTTGGAAACGACACTTGTACAACAACCTGCCTTGCAAACAGCGTTGATGCAGCTGGGAAAAACACGTGCCGTTCCCGATCTTAAAATCGTATTCCCGAATAAATCATCGCTTTACCGCAGCAAATCCCAAACGCCGTTTCTGTTTTTCTCTCCGGCAGTGTGGAAGTGGGCGGCGATCTTTATTGTGCTGCTGGGAACAGCCTTTTGGTTGTTGACAGATAAAACCAACCAACACCGACCCATTGTTGTGAAGGCCGCACCCACTTCCGAGCACGGGACCACTCCCAATCCCAAACCAGATCCGCAATTGAACAGCACTCCTGTTCGAACAACAGATCAGAAAACGTTTCACAAAGAAAAAGCAGATACCCGTAATGTGCTCGTAAAAAAGAATCCGCCTGCAACACCTATTGAGGCAACGAATCAGAAGCAGGAATTGCCTGAAATTGCATTGGTAACAACACCACCTCAACAAACAAATGAGGACATGCAGACGACTACCGAAAAAGAACGCATCCATCGTAACAAAAACAACAGTTCAACCGTATCATTTGAAAGCGATCAAAACAAGGAAGTCAACGCTGCTTCCATTGCGGTTGTCGAACCGGAACATCAACCAACGGAAACACCAACACGAATGAACAAAATGAAAACTATGTTTAAAAAAGCAAGACGGATTATAGAGCGAACTACAGGTTTCCAATCCGAAGAATCAGAATTTCGCTTTGCCGTTTTCTCGATCAATACACAAAACAACTAATCAAAGAAACCATGGTCAAACAATTTGTCATCAGCCTCCTGTTTACGTTCACTTTCACTGCTGTTAAGGCACAATCCGATTCTTCCGTTCAAACAAAAGAAGCAGACACCATTAAAATCGGCAATATTCTGATCATTCAAAAAGAGAAGAAGAAACTCATCATTATGGACAAAGACTCCGTTTTGATTGAACATGCTGAACCGGACAGTGTTACCAAATCCTGTTCAGAAAAAAAATGCCACAAACGTTCGAATATCAGCACCAACTGGTGGGTTGTAGATCTTGGTTTTTCAAATGTGAACGATCAAACAAACTACAACCTTGCAGCAGCACAAAGCTTTTTCCCCGGAGGAAACAGTTCGTTGATGCGCTTGCGCAATGGCAAATCATCGAACATCAACATCTGGGTGTTTATGCAACGGATTAACATTCTGAAACATGTAGTCAATTTCAAATACGGACTTGGAATCGAACTGAACAATTACCGATACAACAAAAATATTCGTTATGTCAACGAACCCTCCGATCTGATCCTGCGCGATCCCGAAGTCACCAGCTTCAAAAAAAATAAACTCGCTGCCGATTACATAACAATCCCTGCCATGATCAATTTCAACTTTAATCCGAAAAAGAAAAACGACTACGGTTTCAGTGCCGGAATCAGTGCCGGCTTTCTATACAGCTCTCGTCAAAAAATGGTGAGCGAAGAGCGCGGAAAGGAAAAAGTAAAAAGCGACTTCAACATCAACCCCTGGAAAATTGCGGCTATTGGTGAGTTGAACCTTGGATTGCTTAAGTTTTATGGAAGTTATGCTTTAACGACCCTGCACCGCAATGGACTGGATCAAACACCTTTCAGTATCGGGCTCCGGTTCAACAGCTGGTAAATAAGAATCTCAAACGCTACTCAATAAAAAATGCTCTTTCACAGAGCATTTTTTATTGTTATGTTGCTCTAAAATAGTTTTAAATTGCAAAACAACTACTTGAACTATGCCTTACAAAGTCATTGAAATCGAAGGTATCGGACCCAACTATGCAGCGCGTCTTGAAGCTGTGGGCATTTTTACCACCGATGAATTACTGGAAACAGGTGGAACAAAAAAGGGAAGAACCGAACTTGCTGCTGCAACCGACATACCGGAAAGCCTGATACTAACCTGGGTGAACCATGCTGATCTGCACCGCATAGAGGGCATTGCGGGACATTTTGCCGAATTGCTGGAAGCCGCCGGAGTAGACACCGTAAAGGAATTAGCCAACCGAAATCCAAACAACCTGCACCAGCAACTGTTGAATACCAATGAAGAATACGGCCTTACGGGAAAAGTCCCTTCGGCGGAATCGTTAAAAAACATGATCGCACAGGCAGGTACGCTGGAGGCAAAAGTGTTTCATTAGTTTTTTTTATTTCAATAAATTGTTAAATTAGCTGCCTCAAAAAATTTGGCACGTTTTTTATCGTTTAAAAAACAATCGTCATTTTAACCTTGTTTATCGAAGTATGAGAAGTCAGTCCATCCTCTTTATATGTTGCGCCGCAGTCATGTTACTGCTTTCCGGCTTTACATTGATGCATCGTACAAAATCGTTCAGCAAAACGAAATTGGCGCACAGTTCGGGTGCCTTGCGGATTGTGATCGATAAGGATCAATACGAATTGAAAGTATACGACGAAACCGGCTGGCTGATGACCTATCCTGTCGTATTTGGCACCAGTGAAAAAGACGACAAGATGATGGAAGGCGATCGCCGCACACCGGAAGGGCACTTCAAAATCGTTGCAAAAAAAATCCATAAAGAATGGGGGCCGTTTTTATTACTGGACTACCCCACCAAAGAAAGCCTTGAAAAATTCAACGAACGCAAACAAAGCGGCCTGATTCCTCCTTATGCAAAACCCGGTGGAGGAATTGGTATCCACGCAACCCGAATCAACGAAGATCGTTATGTCGACTTCTTCTACAACTGGACCCAGGGTTGCATTTCTACCAAACGTGAATACGCACGTGAATTGTATGAGATGCTGCCTGTTGGAACGGAAGTGGAAATCCTGAAATAACTTAAGCTACTAAGCTTATTTTCAATACGTACTTATGGTTATTTATTCCTAAATTGGCGGCAAATCATTGCACCATGAAACGGATTTTATTAACCATTCTAACTGCCGGATGCATGTATGCGTCCAACGGCCAAACACTCACCCAGCAAGGCACGCACGAAATTTCAGGGAAAGCCAATCGGGGCTATTTGTATGAACCCAAGGTGGATGCACAAAATCAGGAAATCAGCCTCACCTTTGTTACGAAAGCATCGGGGAAAAATGCCAAATTTGAAACCTACAAATTTGATTTCGACTTCAAGTTTAAAGCGATGGAGCCTAGCGAGGTTCCTCTCGAGCGTATTAAAGGCTACAAGGCCGACAAAGGGGAAGAGTATTCTTATGACGCCGTAACGGTTGAAACAAACCTAATGGGGACTCTGGTTTTAAAGCGCAAGATTTACAAAAAGAAGTGGAACTGGTTTTGGGGAGGATACGACACCAAGATTAGCTTTGGCGAAAAAATAAAACCCAAAAGTGATGACGGGGGTAAATTTCAGTACATGGCACATGCCGAATTGCCCGAAAGTGGAAACATACTCATTTTCGCTGGCGACAAAGGAACCGGCCTCGGCAACACACTTAAAATGACAACCGAAATTCACGTGCTTCGATTTGATGGCGAATTAAATAAAACCACCGACCAGCTGATCAAATTCGATTTCCCCCAAACAATTGTTGCTACCAGTACCGATGATCAGGACGAGGATGCAGA
>CANGQQ010000057.1 GCA_947456025.1 Chitinophagaceae bacterium
GATACCGCATCGGCCTTTATTGTCAAGCAAAGTCCACCGGCAAAAGATGAAGAAGGGTTGGGTATTCGCATACGTGCCGGTCAATTGATGGATTTATGGCTCAGTACCGATCTCACTAAAATTGATTCTATAAAAAATGCGCAGAAACCTGATTTAAACGAACAGGAATTGCCAAACCAGTCTGTAAACAATAAAAAGCCTTAACGCAGTTATGAATACAATTACACCGGAACAATTAAAAGCACGAATGGATGCCGGAGAAACACTTCACATCATTGATGTACGTGAACCGGGTGAACATGCCGAGTTTAATATTGGAGGCGTTTTGCATCCTTTAGGAAATATTTTGGCTGGCGACTTAGATGATTTTGAAGAACTGAAAGATCAGGAAGTGATTTTTTATTGCCGTAGTGGAAATCGCAGCGGACAAGCTTGTATGATGGCAGAGAATTTAGGATTTTCCCATGCGGTGAATTTGGTAGGAGGGATGCTTGCGTGGCGACAATTGTTTGATCGCTGATGCGGAAATGATTGTATAAAGAAACGGCGACGCCATTGGCATCGCCGTTTCTTGTTTAGAATTTAATGTTGATACCTGCCATGAAGTTCCTGCCTGCCATGGGGTAGAAATAATTTTCGGTAATGGTTTGACCACCGCTAATATAACTGTAATAGATATAGCCATTCGTTTCATACATCAGATTCAGTGCGTTGTTTAACTGAAAGTTGATATTTATTTCTTTCAGGTGTTTAAAGCGCAACTGATAGCTGAAGCGGATATCGTTAACCAAAAAGGGATCAATGCTTCTTGCTTTGTTGCCTGTATTATCAAGATACTGACGTGATACATATTTATTAAGCAAACTGATTTCTCCGTTCTTCACGGGAATAAAGTTCAGCGTAAGTCCGGCAACCGCAGAAGGAGAGAGGGCCAGCGGAGTAGAAGCAAATTTATTTTCCTGCTGTCCGCCATTGTCAAAATCGTCAACATATTCCGTGAAGTTCAATATTCGGTTCATACTCAATGTAAAATTACCGTTTGCATTAAACCAGTTTAATGGTTTAATTGATCCCTGTAATTCTGCACCTGTTCGAAAACTGCGGGCTACATTGCTGCGCGTGTATGCACCTACATCGTTCACTTTACCTGTTAGTACCAACTGATTTTTATAATACATATAATAACCGGTAAGGCTCCAGTTATAGGTGCTTTTACGTTGTTCAATATTCACTTCAAAATCATACAGTGTTTCATGCAGAGGCTTTTGTGCAGCGCCGGCTTCAAAGTCATCTCTGTTAGGTTCTTTGTTGCCAACGCTGAACGATGCAAAACCCAACCATCCTTTTGTATTTGCATAAGAGATACCGAGTTTAGGATTAACGAAGTTGAATTGATTGCCTGATTTTAATGTTGGATTTTTGCGAAAGCCATTGATCGTATGATTCACATTACGGTATTGAACATCTGCAAACGCTTCCCAATAGTTGTTTAATCGCCGTTGGTATTTTGTATAGAAATTAAAGTCTGTTTTAAACGCATTAAGATTGTACCACTTGTAATCTGTGGGCACAGGTGCTTCGCTCCAGATAATTTTCCCATAGTGTTTCCCGTTATAGTTGATAAATGCGCCTCCAAAGGTTAACTGATCCTTATTCTTTTTGTACTGTGCGGAAAACGTGGTGCCATAAAAATAATTATCCAGCCAAAGCTGACGGATAATATCAGAAGAAACAGCATTTAGTCCATAATCATCCAGTGATTCTCCACGTTTGAATTCTTCGTAATAGCCCAATCCCCTTGTTAAAAAGAGCGCTGTATTAATATTCCAGTTTGTGTTGATTTCCCTGTTCAAAAAGAATTGATAGTGATCTTGTCGATAGTTGTCTGTTTGATTCCCATAACGAAAATAGTTGTACGTACGATTGTTGTTGGGGTTAAACAAGTTTGCGGAATCTTCCGGTGTGTCGTACAGATAAGAATTATTATTGTAATGTTCAA
Organism: Chitinophagaceae bacterium; assembly: GCA_947456025.1. GTDB lineage: Bacteria > Bacteroidota > Bacteroidia > Chitinophagales > Chitinophagaceae > Lacibacter. The sequence continues at coordinate 2,000 of CANGQQ010000057.1, forward strand.
GTAGTTTTGCTTCGTCCCCTTTCAACTTCGCTTCAGGAATTCCATTCCATGCCTGATAGGTTTTTTCTTTGCCGGTAAACACATTCAGGCGCAACGATGTTTTCTTATGGATGTAGGCGGCCGAAATGTAGGCCGAACGCAGATCGGATGTACCTCTGTCAATAAATCCATCGCTGTTGATAAATGAAACGCGACCATCAATTGTAAAATGCTTTCCAATCAAGCCCGAACCGGCTTTTAGGGTATGACGCCAACTGTTGAAACTGCCGAAGCCGTTGTTTAGTTCCACATAAGGTTGTTCATTAAACTCATTGGTGCTCAGGTTTAGTGTAGCCCCAAACGCACCTGCTCCATTTGATGACGTTCCAACACCACGTTGTATCTGGATTGAATTGACCGATGAAGCGAAATCGGGAAGGTTTACAAAAAATAAGCCCTGACTTTCTGCATCATTATACGGGATACCATTCAGCGTCATATTGATCCTGGTTGCATCGGTACCACGAATACGAATACCGGTATAACCAATACCATTTCCTGCGTCTGACGTTACAACTACAGCCGGTGTTTGGTTGAGGATAAATGGCAGGTCCTGACCTGTATTCATCTTCTCAATTTCTTTTTTGCTGAGATTGGTTTTGGAAAACGGCATACGGTCGCTTGCACGAATCGCCGATACTTCAACCGGTTTGAGGAACAGCGGTTGTGTCTCCAGCAAAACATTCAACCTGGTTTCTTTTTCGGTTACAGCAATCGTTTGTTCAAATTCTTTATAACCAACGGTGCTGATCCGGATCGTATAAGTTCCCTTTTGTCGCAGACTAAGGCTGAAGGCGCCTTTGTTGTTGGTTTGTGTACTGCCATTACCCGATACTTCTACTGTTGCGCCTGTAATGACGGTTTGTTTGTTGTTTTTTTCGGTAACAGAACCGCTCAGTTTGTACTGAGCCATTGTGAATTGTTGTGATAACATCATCAACATTCCCAGCATCAATTTTTTCATTTTAATTTTTTTAAAAAGGTTGAATTGAAACGGAAATGCTGCGTAACGAAAAGAGGAAAACAGAAAGAGGCCTCCTTCCCTGCGCAGGCATTACCCTGATCAGGTTCTACGGGTTTAATCTCAGCTTGCCATCAATGATGGTTTGCACCCCGGGGAATCTGTGTCACTGTTCTTGTGACGGCGCAAAATTATCAACATAATATGATTCCTTTCAAATTTTGTTGAATTTTTTCGGCCTAAAAAGTTCAATCCTGAAACGCCTTCATGGAAATTGGAAGCGTTGGCTTGGGTCTGTTTTCTTTTGTTGCGTAATAAAATCTTGTATCAAATTACGAATCGTTTGGTGGCAATACAATAAAGCCTTACATTTGCAATCCATTCCGCGAAGTAGAGCAGCGGTAGCTCGTCGGGCTCATAACCCGAAGGTCGGGAGTTCGATCCTCCCCTTCGCAACAAAGTCCCTCCACACGGAGGGATTTTTTATTAGAAAACGCACGGAAGCGTGTAGCTTGCACTTATCATGAAAGTTGGATTTATCAATATTTTCGGGAAGCCCAATGCGGGGAAGAGTACGCTCTTGAATGCGCTTTTGGATGAAAAGCTGGCAATTATTTCTCCGAAAGTACAAACCACCCGTCACCGTATTAAGGGTATTTTGACTACGGATCAATACCAATTGGTGTTTTCTGACACACCGGGTATCATCGACCCCAAATACAAACTGCAGCAAAAGATGATGCTGAGTGTGAAAAGTGCGCTGGAAGATGCAGATGTCGCCTTATTGATTGTAGATGCAAGAGATGATTGGCAAGAAAATGACACGTTGTTTTCCTCTTTGCATCTGAACGTACCTGCAATCGTTGTTGTCAATAAATTGGATACGGTGAGTACTGAAAAGTTAAAAGAGGCCGTTTCATTTTTTGAGTCGCGTCCCTATTGCAAGAAGGTCCTTACAATATCAGCGTTATCCGGGATTAATAAGAAGAAATTCATCAACGGCATCCTTGAATTTTTACCGGAAGGCGATCCGTTTTTTGAAGAGGATCAACTGACCGATTTAAGTACACGGTTCTTTGTGGGGGAACTGGTTCGTGAAAAAATATTTGAATTGTTCGAAGATGAAATTCCCTACCACAGTACGGTACTGGTAACTAGTTTTAAAGAACAACCGCATCTCATCAAAATTACAGCCGATATCATCGTTCAGCGTGAAACACAAAAAGCCATTTTGTTGGGTACGGGCGGATCCATGATCAAAAAACTCGGGACCCTTGCTAGAAAAGACATTGAAAGTTTTATCGGTTCAAAAATCTATTTGGAGTTATTCGTAAAAGTAAGGCCCAAATGGCGTGATAACGACTTGTTTTTGAAAGAGTACGGTTATCAATAAGCGCTCTGTTCGATTCCTTTCCGTCCTACGTCTTTAATTCATTAACTTTGCCGCAATTTATTTTATGTCTGGTTTTACAGTAGCAATAGTGGGCAGGCCCAATGTGGGCAAGAGTACGTTCTTCAATCGGTTGTTGCAGCAACGCAAAGCCATTGTAGATGATCAAAGTGGTGTTACGCGTGACCGTCAATACGGCGTGGCCGACTGGAACGGGAAAACCTTCAATTTGATCGATACCGGCGGTTTTGTGCCGAACAGTGCTGATGTGTTTGAAACGGAAATCCGTAAACAGGTAACGATTGCACTTAATGAAGCCAATGCCATCATCTTCATGTGTGATGCGGCTACAGGAATTACAGACCTGGATGAATCGATGGCCGATGTCTTGCGCAGAACAACCAAACCCGTTTTTCTTGCAGTTAATAAAGTAGATAACCACGAACGATTGCTCGAAGCCAGTGAATTTTATGCACTTGGATTTGAATCCATCTTTTTTATCTCATCCATTTCCGGCAGTGGAAGCGGAGAACTGCTGGATGCGGTTAGTGCATTGATTCCGGATGACGAAGCAGATTTGGTTACCGATCATGCAATTCCAAAATTTGCAATTATCGGACAGCCTAATGTCGGTAAATCTTCGCTGCTGAATGCTTTGTTGGGAGAGGAACGCACCATTGTTAGTGACATTGCAGGGACCACACGGGACACCATCCACACCCATTACAAACTATATCAAAAAGAATTCATTTTAATTGATACGGCCGGAATTCGACGTAAAACAAAGGTCAACGAAGACCTGGAGTTTTATTCTGTCATCAGGGCCATTCGTGCGATGGATGAGGCAGATGTATGTATGTTATTGCTGGATGCCGCCAATGGAATTACACAACAGGATTTAAATATTTTTTCACTTGCCGCCAAAAAAGGGAAGGGGCTTGTTGTTTTGGTGAATAAGTGGGATTTAGTTTCCAAGGAAACGAACACAGCACGGGATTATGAAAAAGAACTGAAAAGCAGACTGGCGCCGTTCAATGATGTTCCCATCGTCTTTATATCTGCCAAAGAGAAAACCAGAATCATGCAGTGTATCGATACGGCATTGATGGTATTTGAGAATCGGCAAAGAAAAATACCGACCTCTCAATTGAATGAGGCGGTGCAAAAAGCCATACAAGCCTATCATCCGCCGGTTGTTCGTGGCGTTCCCGTAAGTATCAAATACGCATCACAGTTGCCGACACCCGTTCCTTCTTTTGCGTTTTTCTGTAATCATCCCGATGATGTGAAGCAACCGTATAAGAATTATCTTGAAAACCAACTCAGACAGGCGTTTCAGTTTAAAGGAGTGCCCATGCGTTTGTTTTTCAGAAAAAAGTAGGACTAAAATCAAAATTATATGATGAAACATCTGATCGTAACCATTTGCTGTTTCCTGTTTTTGGCTTGTGAAAACCGGGAAGCTACTACTACAACGGTACCAAATGAAGCTGCCGAAGCGGCTGATACAACAAGCCTCATTGATCGTGCGCAGGAGAAACTCAATCAAACGGTTGACAGCATTCAGTCTAAGGGTGATGGTCTTATAGAAAAGGCCGGTGATTCCTTGAAAAGTAAAATGATTGAGCCGGTTAAGAAGAAAGTCCAAAACGCTAGTGAACAGATCAAGAAAGAGGCAGCGGAAATGAAAGAGAAATTGAATCGTCCCTGATTTTCAAAGTCTCAAAATGTTTTTGCAGAGAATGGATGTAAAGTTATATTTGCATCCCATTTTCTTCCAGTCAATGAGAAGTTGATGGACCAAGAAGAAAAGTTGGCTAGAGCGTCCCGCATGAAATCGGGAAGGCCACCAACAGGAAGAATTGAAATAAGGGGAATTAGCTCAGTTGGCTAGAGCGCTTGCATGGCATGCAAGAGGTCACCGGTTCGACTCCGGTATTCTCCACACGAAAACCTTTCAGTAATGGAAGGTTTTTTTTTGAGCTATTGTAATTGTATCGATTGTTCGTGTGAAAGTTGCATTTGATCCAATCTTGTAAGCAACCTGTCTTACAAATACTGAAACGCATTGTTTTACCCTATGTCAATTGCCTACTTTAAGAAATTACTTTTTATTTTCTAATTTTATTTCTTTGATCAAATAATCCTAATACTAACAACGTCAACCGTAACAATGGACAGTATCACACACATCGCATTGGGTGCTTGCATGGGGGAGGCGTTTGCCGGAAAAAAGTTGGGCAAAAAAGCCATGATCTGGGGTGCTGTTGCTCAAAGTATACCGGATATTGATTTTGTGGCGGGCTTTTGGATGGATGTACCGTCCGAATTGCTGGCACACAGGGGATTTACCCATTCGATCCTGTTCCTGTTCCTGATTACACCTTTCATGGCACTGGCTGCCGAAAAATGGCACCGACCTCATAACATTTCCTTCTCAAAATGGCTGACGTTCTTTCTGCTGGTCGTTGCCGGACATTTGTTTGTAGACGCATTCAACAATTATGGCGTAGGCTGGTTTGAGCCGTTTACACATGATCGTATTTCGTTTCATGCTGTTTATGTAGCCGATCCGTTTTTCAGCATCTGGCCCCTTATTGCTACGATTGCCTTGATCCTATTGAAACGCAAGGCGCCCAAACGTGTTTTTTGGTGGAAGTTTGGTTTGTTTATGAGCGCCATTTACCTGTCGTATTGTGTCGTCAACAAAACCATCATCGACAAGCGTGTTCAGGTGGCGCTTCAAAACCAGCATATTCCCCATACCCGTTATTTTACCACTCCCGCACCCTTACAAAATTGGCTCTGGTTTGTAGTGGCCGGTAACGATGAGGGCTATCACACAGGGTTCTATTCACTGTTTGACAAGAATCCCAAAATCGCATTTGAATATTTCCCTGCTCAACACCAACTGCTGGATTCTGTAACGGATCACGAAGCGCTGCAAAAACTCATTCGCTTCTCACAGCAATATTACACTGCCGAAAAATGGGGCGATACACTGGTCTTTAATGATCTTCGGTTTGGACAAGTAATTGGATGGCATCGTCCCAGAGAGCAATTTGTGTTTCATTATTATCTCAGTCATCCCAACGATAATCAATTAGTGGTTCAACGGGGACGCTTTGCGAAATGGGATCTTGAAATTGCGCAATCCTTTTTGCAACGGATCTATGGGAATTAAGAGGGTTTTTGTTTTTTATTGTTTTTTGTGAGGGCTCGCTTCTTAAATTTCTCCTGAATAATGGTTTGCACCGGCACGTTTTTGATTTTGCTTTCAAGCCAACTGATGATATCCAGATAGACAAATGCACGTGTCTCAAACCGACTGTCTTCAAGCTTCCTGATTCTTTTGAGTAATTGTTCAAATGCTGCAGGCAATTCTCTTTTGCTGAGATGAAAGGAATTACGAAGAAACCTGAAGATTTCCTCTTCAAGCACACTCAGGTTTTCCATTTTCGACATAAACCGATACACCGATTTAATGAGGTATTCCAGTAAATCAAAATTCCCCATTTCATAGTGGGCAATCAGATGCAGAAGACGTGCATAGCATTGTAAATCGGTACGCAGATCTACTTTCCAATTGATGATTTTGTTGAGGTATTCAATGGTTTTATCATATTTGCCGCTACCGAAATACAAGCAGGCAATTTTGTAGTAAAAAATTAAAACACGATGACGATCAAGGTAAGGCTCATATGTTGTTAATCGATCTTCCAGGTGTGGTATCAAATGCAACCCTTCAGAAAAAGTACCTTCAATAAAATGAAGATTGATTTTGGCCAGATAGAGATATTGAAAACAAAGCAGGTTGTGGTTGTCGTTTTGAATAACCACTTTTCGTTTGGACAGTTTTTCGAATGTGTGAATTGCAGCAGTCAGTTTGCTTCCGTTTTGTAAATCAAATAACGCTCCCATCAGATTGTGCATTCCTTTGATGAAATGAGCTGTTTCTACTTCAATCATTTCGGGTTCTTGCTCAAAAAGATCAACCCACTTCCGCGAATAGCGATAGTACATCAAAAAATCCTGACGTATGAAGGCCAACCAACAATAGGATTGGTATAAATACAGACATTCATAAAAACCGCGTATCTGATTGGGTGATTCGGGGAGATGTTTTTCAAAAAAATCGGTGATGTCTTTTTCATCCTTTTTGTTTCGGGCAACGCCATGTTTGATGTACCAGCTGTAGAGTTGCAATGAGAGATTCGAAAGTTTTGAAATCAAACTCAGTTTTGCAGTAACCTCTTCCGATTCCTTTGTCAGTTGATCGGCTCGATCCTGCATACTCCGGGTGATATAAAGCGCTTCGATTTTCTTTTCAAAAAAAAGAATTTGTTGCAGGTACGTGATTTGCTGGTGGGCACGGGCCAACTCTTTGGTTTTTTCAAGAATCCGCAAACTTTGCAGGTAGAGTCCTTTGTTGTACAGAATACGTGCAAAGTCCATTTGCTCATGCAATTGCAAGGTGATGTTGTCTTCGTGTCGAATGACCCGCAAACTCGATAAAATCAACTTCGTAAGATGTGCCTTTAAATTCGAGAGTTGTTCTTTTTTTATAGAGTTGTTTTTTTTCAACAGCACCACTTCATCGTACTCTTCCATTTTATCGATTGCATCAAAAAGTTGAATCACTTTCAGATTCGCCGTAGATGAATTACGATTGACATAAAGTTTGAAATTGCGTTTTTCACTCTTTTCCAAAGACTTTATAAGCAGAAATACACTTTCGGAAGATCGGTTGGGCATCGTAATACAAAATTGATGAAAACCTTTACAGGCTTGAGTTTTAGCCTTTTTAGTGCCATTTATGGAATGTAAATTACAAGTAATTTTGGTTTGCGCCCCCTTCCTTTATGAAATAATTTCGATGCGGCAGGCAGACTGCATGTTCTCTTAGCATACAATCATGCACGTTTGCCTGCTTTCTTACAAACAATCGTTATTATGGCTTCAGAACAAATTTTGATTTTTGATACTACGCTTCGTGACGGCGAACAAGTCCCCGGTTGCAAACTCAATACTTCTGAAAAAATGGAACTGGCTCTTGAACTTGAGGCGTTAGGTGTGAACGTTATCGAAGCAGGATTTCCAATCTCCAGTCCGGGTGATTATGAAAGCGTTCATGCAATTGCCAAGATCATACGCAATGCGACTGTATGCGGGTTAACCCGTGCCAATCAGAAAGATATTGAGGTGGCCGCAGCAGCATTGAAGCCGGCAGCACGCCCACGAATTCATACGGGAATTGGAACATCGGATTATCACATCAAATACAAATTCAATTCAACACGTGAAGAAATTCTGGAGCGGGCTGTACAAGCAGTAAAATGGGCCCGTAATTATACCGATGATGTGGAGTTTTATGCCGAGGATGCCGGACGGAGCGATGATGCTTATCTCGCAAGTGTTATTGAAGCGGTCATTGCTGCAGGTGCAACAACGGTCAATATTCCGGATACAACCGGATATTGTTTGCCGCATCAGTACGGTGCAAAAATCAAGTACCTGAAAGATCATGTCGCCAATATTGATAAAGCTGTAATTAGTTGTCATTGTCACAACGATCTGGGATTGGCGTCGGCAAATTCCATCGCAGGCGTCATCAATGGCGCACGGCAAATCGAATGCACCATCAACGGCTTGGGTGAACGAGCAGGTAATACATCGTTGGAGGAGGTGGTGATGATCATTCGTCAGCATCCTGAACTCGACTTGTTTTCTACCATCCGGACAGAGCGATTGAATCCGATCAGCAGACTGGTGAGTGACATTATGCGTATGCCGGTGCAACCGAATAAGGCTATTGTAGGAAGCAATGCATTTGCGCATTCTTCGGGTATTCATCAGGACGGATTTTTGAAAAATTCAATCAATTACGAAATCATCAATCCGGCAGATGTGGGTGCCGACAGTTCTAAAATTGTATTAACAGCACGCAGCGGCAGAAGTGCCCTGGCTTATCGTTTACACAAATTAGGTTTCAGTTTTGATCGGAACGACGTGGATGAATTGTACAGTCGTTTTCTTGCCGTTGCCGATCGGAAGAAAGAAGTGGAAGACCTGGATTTGATGGAATTGGCCCAAAATTATCAAACAACAATCGCTTCAATTTAAATGGGAAAAACATTATTCGATAAAATTTGGGAACGTCATGTGGTGAAAGAAATCGATGGGGGACCATCGGTTTTATACATTGATCGTCATTTTATTCACGAGGTCACTTCTCCGCAGGCCTTTGCCGGACTCAATGCAAGAGGTGTGAACGTTTTCAGGCCGCAACAAACCATTGCAACAGCTGATCACAATGTCCCTACAGAAAATCAGCATCTTCCGATCAAGGAAGAGTTGAGTCGGTTACAAGTAGAGGCCCTGAAGAAAAATTGTGCCGAGCATTTGATTGAATTGTATGGACTGGGACATCCCTTTCAGGGAATTGTGCATGTTATTGGACCGGAGTTGGGAATCACACAACCCGGAATGACGATTGTTTGTGGCGATAGCCATACCTCCACACACGGTGCATTTGGTTCTATCGCTTTTGGAATTGGAACCAGTGAAGTGGAAATGGTTTTGGCATCACAATGTTTACTGCAAAGTAAACCCAAACTCATGCGTATCCGAATTGAAGGTCAATTAAACAAGGGCGTGGTTTCAAAAGATCTTGTTTTACACATCCTTTCAAAATTATCTGCCAGTGGTGCAACGGGGTATGCTGTTGAATTTGCAGGGTCTACGATACGTAACTTATCTATGGAAGCACGAATGACTATCTGCAATATGAGTATCGAAATGGGAGCACGTTGCGGCATGATAGCTCCCGATGAAACGACGTTTGCTTACATCAAAAATCGTTTGTTCGCTCCGGGCCAATCAAAATGGGAGAATGCGCTCGCCGAATGGAAGCAATTGTTTAGTGATGACGATGCTGTGTTTGATAAGGAAGTCGTATTGCAAGCTGAAGCTATGGAGCCCATGATTACGTACGGAACCAATCCGGGCATGGGAATATCGGTTACGGGATCTATTCCTTCTTTGGATCAGATTCCAAGCAACGACCGGACTGCTTTTGAGAAAGCGCTAAAATATATGGGTTGGGAAGCCGGTACTGCTGTTAAGGGAAAGAAAGTGGATTACGTGTTCATCGGCAGTTGTACCAATTCAAGAATTGAAGACCTGCGACAGGTGGCTTCTTTTGTTCAAGGGAAACATAAAGCCGATGACGTTGAAGTATGGATTGTTCCGGGTAGTAAGCAGGTGGAAAAACAAGCACAGGAGGAAGGTATTGATACAATACTGGAACAGGCTGGATTCAAACTTCGTCAACCGGGTTGCAGTGCTTGTTTGGGAATGAATGAAGATAAAATTCCGGCAGGAAAGTATTGCATTTCTACCTCGAACCGAAATTTTGAAGGACGACAAGGAGCCGGAGCACGCACCTTACTTGCAAGTCCTCTAACGGCAGCCGCTGCGGCAATAACCGGTGTGGTAAGTGATGTGCGGGATTTCTTGAATTAAATACATGTGTAACATGAAAAATGGATTTAAAAATATTTCCGGGCGCTTTGTTCCTCTAGATATCGAAAATGTGGATACGGATCAAATCATACCGGCTCGCTTCTTAAAGGCAACCACCAAGGAAGGCTTTGGCGCTAATTTGTTTCGTGACTGGAGATACATAAATGATGATTCGTCCCAACCACGTATGGATTTTGTGTTGAATCAAAAGGCATACAGCGGTTCCATTTTAGTAGCCGGTAAAAATTTTGGATGCGGTTCTTCCAGAGAGCATGCTGCATGGAGCTTAGTCGATTATGGATTTAAAGCAGTTGTCAGTAGTTTTTTTGCCGATATTTTTAAAAGCAATGCCTTGAACAACGGACTTCTGCCTGTAACTGTAAGCGAATCATTTTTAAGTCAGTTGTTTTCACTTTCTGCAGCGTCCGAATTGAAAATTGATTTGGAAGAACAAACCATTACGATTCAGGAAACCGGATTACAAGAAACATTTGAGATCAATGCTTACAAGAAAACCTGTTTGATGAACGGATACGATGACATCGATTTTCTGCTCAGTATAAAAGATACAATAACCGAATACGAAAAAATTCAGGAGAAAAACTATGAATAAGAAAATTGCAATTTTAAACGGAGATGGAATTGGACCCGAAGTAACGGCACAAGCTTTGAAGGTATTAAATGCAGTAGCTGCAACCTTCAAACACGAATTTGAATATACGGAAGCGTTGATTGGTGCCGCTGCAATAGATCAAACCGGATCGGCATTGCCCGATGAAACGGTTGCTGTTTGTTTGAAGAGTGATGCGGTTTTGTTTGGTGCTGTAGGAGATCCTAAATACGACCATGACCCATCTGCCAAAGTACGTCCGGAGCAGGGAATATTAGGAATAAGAAAGGCCCTCGAATTATTTGCCAATATCAGACCGGTAACCACGTACCCTTCTTTGCAACATCTTTCTCCTTTGAAGGCAAAACATTTGGAGGGTGTTGATTTTATTATTTTCCGTGAATTGACAGGGGGAATCTATTTTGGTAAAAAGCAAACTTCAGAAGACGGAACAGTTGCAAGCGATGAATGCAGTTATGCAAAAGAGGAAATTGAACGTATTGCCCATCTTTCATTTCAATATGCCCGTAAAAGAAAGAAAAAACTGACTCTGGTGGATAAAGCCAATGTGCTGGATACATCGAGGTTGTGGCGAAGAGTAGTTCAGCAACTTGCAACCCACTACAGCGATGTAACGGTTGATTACATGTTTGTTGATAACGCCGCCATGCAACTCATTTTAAATCCCGGCCAGTTTGATGTGATACTAACCGAGAATATGTTTGGCGATATCATCAGCGATGAAGCCAGTGTTCTGAGTGGATCACTGGGCATGCTCCCTTCTGCATCCGTAGGAAATAAGACAGCATTATTTGAACCGATACATGGTTCTTATCCTCAAGCAGCAGGAAAAGATGTTGCCAATCCCATCGGATCCATTTTGTCTGTCGCCATGATGCTTGATTATTTTGGGTTAGCAGAAGAGGCGGGTTTGGTACGGGATGCTGTTAGCTGGACCTTATACAACAACTTCGTGACCAAAGATATTGATATGGTGAATTTCTACTTCACCTCGACCATTGGTGATTTGATCAGCGATTATGTAAGCGGAAAAATTCCCGGAACAGTCAAGAAGGACAACATTGAATTGCGTAAGTCAACCATTATCTGAGGATAAAAGTAAGTAACATTAAAGCCTTAATTGCATTTAAGGATGGGTCGGCTTTTATGCGTTGAGGATACTACATATGCTGTTAAACGAATTTCCGGTTCATTTATTCGAAATCAATTTCGTTGCTCGCAAGGAAGAAATGTTCAAACCTAACCAATCAATGCTCAAAAATGTAATATGAGTGAAATCAATAAATATTCCAAGGTTCTTACTCAGGACGAAACACAACCGGCCGCGCAGGCCATGTTGTATGGCATCGGATTAACAGAGGAAGATCTTAAAAAAGCACAGGTTGGCATCGCCAGTATGGGCTATGATGGCAATACCTGTAATATGCATCTGAATGATTTGGCAAAAATTGTTAAGGAAGGTGTATGGAACCAAAACCTGGTTGGGTTGATATTTAATACTATTGGAATCAGCGACGGTATCAGCAATGGAACCGACGGTATGCGTTACAGTCTGGTGAGCAGAGATATCATCGCCGATAGCATCGAAGCAGTATGTGGCGGTTTTTATTACGATGGACTGATTGCACTACCGGGTTGTGATAAAAACATGCCCGGGGCGATCATTGCAATGGGAAGACTCAACCGTCCTTCTTTGATGATTTACGGCGGTACCATTGCTGCCGGACATTATAAAGATCAGGAATTGAATATCATCTCGGCGTTTGAAGCGCTGGGACAAAAATTGGCCGGTACAATTACACCTGAAGATTTTAAAGGTATTGTACAACACAGTTGTCCGGGTGC
>CANGQQ010000058.1 GCA_947456025.1 Chitinophagaceae bacterium
AACGCAGAATCATATACTTGGACTGTACCTGCAACTGGAGCAACAATCGTATCAGGACAAGGTACAAACACAATTGTTGTAGCGTTTACATCTGCTTATACAACCGGTTCGATTTCTGTTAAAGCAAATTCGACTTGCTTTACTACAGGTACTGTTAAGGCATTAGGTGTTACTAAAACTTTGCCCGGAACTCCCGGTGCAATGACGGGTCCTGCAGACGTATGTCCTCTTTTCAGTTCTGCAAATCCTGCCGATTCAAGTGCTCCTGTTACATACAGAGTGAATCGTGTTAATAATGCAACCTCCTATTTGTGGACTGTACCTGCCGGCGTATCGATTGTTTCAGGACAAGGTGATTCAGCTGTAACAGTTAAATTCGCAAATACATTTGTTACAGGTGCAATTGCTGTAAGAGCGCAAAGTCCTTGTGGCAACAGCGGATTACGTTCTTTAACAGTGTTCAGAAGGATTGCGAAACAACCAGGAGCAGTTCAAAAATCTTTTGTGCCTAATGTTCTTCCACAAATTGCTGTTTGTGGTAAAACATCCGAAACCTATATGATTCGTAAAGTTGCTTTTGCGACATCGTATACATGGACGCTGAAAAACGGCACCAATGCTTCTATTACATCAGTAAATGGTGCAGGTGTTAATGATACTGCGGTTGTTGTAACATTTAATGCCGGATTTACAACAGACTCACTTATTGTAGTTGCTAAAACAGCTTGTTCTGAAAGTTTACCCAGAAGATTATTCTTAAGTTCAATTTCTGTAAGCCCCGCAGTTGCAACGTTAAGCTCCGGAAGCGGAAATTTTGCTCCCTGTGCAGGAACTGCAGTGACTTATACTGTAACAGCACCGGCAGCAACAAATGCACAATCTCCCATTTCGGTTTTCCGTTGGACAAGACCTGCAGGAACAGAAGTGACTTCTGCTAATGCTGATAGTTCTGTCATCACAATCAATTATCTCTCAACCTACAAAGGCGGATCATTGGTTGCAAGAGGGCTTTCTTCATGCGGAGTATTTGGAACAGCAAGATCTGTAACTCTTCAGTATCTTCCGCCAACACCTTCCTTTATTTTGGGGAACCCTACGCCTTGTAACGGCACTAATGAATCATACTCCTTTGTTATTGTTTCTCCTTCTATTTCGCAGGCAGCTGCTGTTGGTTATAGCTGGACGCTTCCAAAAAATACGAGCATTGTAAGCGCTAATACTGACAGTTCATTTGTAACAATTTCAATCGGTGCTCTTTTCACCAGCGGTAGTATATCTGTTAGAGCTAAAACAGCTTGTGGTGTAATGGGTGGTGCAAGATCATTTTCTCTTACTAAAGCCGGATGCCCTGTGGGTCCTGTAAGTCGTGGTAACTCTGATTTGTCAGCTACACTGACTGAGCCCATGGTTGTTGTTAAAGATCAAATTTATCCGAACCCTAATAATGGCAACTTTGTTTTGACGGTCAATACCGGCATTGCTGCTAAATCCAATGCAATTGTGAAAGTAATTGACATGTATGGAAAAGTAGTTGCGCAATTCAATGCTCAAAACAACAGAGGTGCAATTGTTTCGAATTATACCGGAACTGCTTTGGCAAACGGAGTCTATACAGTACAGTATACTGTAGGATCAGTTTCCAAAACGATGAAAATGGTTGTTCAGAAATAAGTTGAGTTCAATTAATGAAAAGGCCGCCCACACTGTTGGGCGGCTTTTTTTTTAGGGTACCATGTGTTTAGTTCTTGCCAATTTTCATGGCTTTCGCATTAATCGCTTGTGTAATGATCATGGCTTTTGTTATAGAATAATATGAACCTCCAAATTGATGTAGATCCTGCTTTCGATGTTCATTGTATAATTGAAATCTATACGCTGATATGCGTTTGCTTGCTACTAGGATACACGTATGAAAATCCTTGAATTAACTCGCCATGTTAAATTATAATTAATGAATCATTATCAATTATTTAATTCAATTGGCTCACAAAAAAAGCATCACTTCTACTTCTAATTTTACGATCGCAATTCAAACGCTCTTTCGATTTAATGTGTAGTCAGATGAAAAGTTCAATGACTTATCATCAAGAAATCAGTCTTCAATCAGTAGCGTGTCGACTTGTTTCAACTCTTATAATAAAAGGGATGGGACTGAGAGCAGCGAAGCTGTATCAAGCGGTACCGAATTGCTTCCAGATTGCACTTGTTTAAAAGGGGCTTTTTAGAATTATAACATATTTCTTGAAACGTATTTTAATTATAGGGATGAATTTCACTCCGGAATTAACAGGAATTGGTAAGTATACCGGTGAACTATCTTGTTATCTGGCGGAGCAGAACTTTCACGTACAGGTCGTTACGGGAGTGCCTTACTATCCTTTCTGGAAAATCATGTCGGGCTACAAGAACAATCAGTTTGCCAGTGAAGTCATTGCCGGTGTAAAGGTTTTGCGATCCCCTCTTTTTATTCCCCGTCGTTTAACCGGCAGTTCAAGAATGTTGCAGGAGTTTTCATTTCTTTTGACCTCATTTCTGGCAACGTTTTATTTATTAATCAGAGAGAAACGGTTTCAGTTTGTTATTGTGGTTGCACCCTCCATCTTATCCGGACTCATTGGTATTTGGTATCGATTTTGGAATCGTAGTACAAAATTGATTTATCATATACAGGACTTACAAATCGATGCAGCAGAAGAATTGAATATGATACGTCAACCAGTCGTGTTAACTCTTTTAAAGCGTGTGGAACGCTTTATTTTAAAGAATGCGAGTGCGGTTAGTACCATTTCATCTGGAATGAAAAAACGAATTCTGACAAAGTGTAGTTCAATTAAGAAAACTATAATCCTCCCCAACTGGGTTGATGATTCAAAAATATTTGTTTCCGCATGCAATTCATCATTATTGCAGCAATTAGGATTGCCTGTTGATAAAAAATTGATTCTTTATTCCGGCGCCATGGGTGAAAAACAGGGATTAACTGTTTTATTGGATGTTGCAAAATGGGCATCTAAAGAACAGCCTGAATTACACTTTGTTTTGTCCGGTACCGGACCCTATGCAAACCAACTTCGTGAAAAGGCTGTCGCATCAAATTACACGAATATGCATTTTATCGATTTGCAGCCTGTGGATCAGTTTAATCAATTATTGAATTCGGTTTGGATGCATTTGGTTCTACAGAAAGCGAATGCAGCCGATCTGGTTTTGCCCAGTAAGCTGTCAAATATCATGGCTGTTGGAGGATTGGTACTGGTAACCGCTTCCGAAAATACTTCGTTGTGCGAAATTGTCCATGGCTATCGTACAGGTTATGTGGTGCCTCCGGATAACACAACAGCATTGGTTAATGGAATACAGTATTTACACAATCATGAAGAGGTGGTCGTTGATTTAAAGAGAAATGCTGCGCATTATGCGCAGCGGTATTTAAAAAAAGAACATGTAATCAATTCCTTTATTCAGGAATTGGAAACTGTTTAAGAAAAGTCAAATTAAAAAGAACCTCGTTGTATGCTACGGTTTAATACGATCTTAAGAAGTTCCTTTTTGTTGCTTGATTTGTTTCTGTTAAACGCAACTTGTGCGTTGAGTATGTATTTGTGTAACCTGTTTACGGGAAACTGTTCGCCTTATTTTTCACCTGAATATTTCTTGTTGATCAATTTAATTTGGCTTTTGATCACCTACAAAACGAAGTATTATTTTACTGAGATTACTTTTTATTTACTGGCTCGGAAAACGATTAGTATCAATTTGTTTCATTTTCTGTTGGTGTTATTATGTTTTTTCCTGATTCAGAAGTATAATACGTCGCGGTTACAGATTTTAATTTATTATGGATTGCAAGTAACGGGAATTTTATTGTCGCGGTATCTTTATTTGCTCTTCCAGCC
The DNA here is from genome assembly GCA_947456025.1 of Chitinophagaceae bacterium. GTDB lineage: Bacteria > Bacteroidota > Bacteroidia > Chitinophagales > Chitinophagaceae > Lacibacter. The sequence continues at coordinate 3,897 of CANGQQ010000058.1, forward strand.
CAAAATTCAGCCAATAAAATATGATCACAGACGCGTCATTCTGGTAGGCAATTGTGAATTATCAGAAAAAGCCGCTGCTTATTTTAAAAGACCGGATTCGGGATATGATTTCGTTGGTTATTTTGGCGAACTTAATTTGAATCCAAATGGAAATAAAGTCAATCCCGGAAGCGTCGATCAATGTCTTGAATATGCTATTGCAAATCATGTTGATGAAATTTACTCGACAGTTATGCCCTCGTCTAATGACTTGTTACAGGAGCTGATCACAAAGGCAGATCAGCATTTTATCCGTGTAAAGTTCATACCCAATTTTGATATGTTCTTTTTGCGCTCTGTTAGCTTAAAAGTGGAAAATGGATTGCCGGTAATCAGTTTGCGCAAAGAACCCTTAGAAAATATTGAGAATCGCTTAGTAAAGCGAATATTCGATCTTTCTTTTTCGATTCTGTTTTTGATTCTCTTCGCCTGGTGGATTTTTCCAATTTTGGCGATCTTGATCAAGTTGACATCAAGAGGTCCTGTCTTTTTTGTTCAGAAACGTTCCGGACGAAATGGAGAAGTCTTTCATTGTTACAAGTTTCGGTCTATGTACGTCAACCAGGATGCGCATGAAAAATCAGCCGATCAAGACGATGAACGATTTACTCCTATAGGACGTTTTTTACGCAAATCGAATTTGGATGAATTGCCACAGTTTTTCAATGTGTTGAAGGGGGATATGAGTGTTGTTGGCCCCAGGCCCCACATGTTGAAGCATACCGATCAATACAGTAAGATCATCAATACGTTCATGGTGCGCCACTTTTTGAAACCCGGAATCACAGGATGGGCCCAGGTCAATGGTTACCGGGGGGACCTTACGGGGAATAAAATGTCGAAACGTGTGGAATACGACGTGTGGTATTTGGAAAACTGGAGTTTTTTACTAGATCTGAAAATCATTTTTAAAACAATTTGGCTCACGGCTAAAGGAGATGAAAATGCGTATTAATTTCTCCGTTATTAATATCAAATCACAAACAATGAATAGAAGAATCTTAACGTTAATTGCACTATTGTTTTCTGTTTCTGTGAAGGCACAAGATCCAAGAATCTCTCAATTTATGGAGATTCCAATGACCATCAATCCGGCTCATACAGGGAATTTTAAAGGACTTCTTCGTGTTGGTACACTCTACAATCATGCTGGAAATGGGTCTATCAGAAACAATTTTTATGGAGCACTTACTAATAATTTGTACAACGTGAGTGTTGACTACAAAGTCTGTAAAAGACAACACTGGGGCGTTGGTTTTAATTATATGCGAACAGGATCTTCCGTGTTTATTATGTCAGGAAATCATCTTGCATTTTCTTTATCAAGAGTAATACGACTTGATTCTGCGCAAATACATAAACTAAGAGTGGGTCTTCAGGCTGCATATGTAAACGGACATGTGGATGAGACAAAAGGATCCTATAGTATTTTGTTGGATGTGGGTTCTTTTCATTATTACAGGCCCAAAAATACGGTTGGCTTATTACGGAATCAATCAGATTATGTCAACTTCGGTTTGGGGGCTTTGTATCAGTACAGCTTTCAAAAAATCAGGATTGAAGCGGGCGCAAGTTTAAATAATATTTTAAAACCTGATTTTGGAATTATGTATAATGATGCTTCAAAAAAGCGTTTACGTGCATCATTTACTACTTCTATATCATTTGATATTGATGAGAAAAATTCTATACGACTTGATCATCTTTCTTGGAAAGAAGGATTGTATTTAAGAGGCCCTAAAATCGTGTCCGACTCCGCTAACATCAGTGAACTACTTTATGGCTTAAGTTGGTCCCGTAACGGCAAAACACCTTTGATTACAGGATTGTATAGCCGCTCGGCTAAAACGATTATTGGGGTGGCAGGTGTCCGTTTTACTTCTAAATGCTATGCAAAAATGAGTTACGAGTTGCCATTCAATTTAAAAAGCTATCCTGTGTCACAATATGGGTTTTCATTCAACTATATATTTTCTTCTAAGCAATTAATTAGAAAGAAAAGGAGCAAACCGGCAGAAGATTGATTGCTTTGATAGGTTCTTATTAAGAATTGCTTTCTATACTTCTTTTTGTACGACCAGAGGGGTAGTATTTCAGAACATCATTTTAAAGGATACATATGCTTAAAACTACAAACCTTGCAATTTTAATTCTCCTGCTGTTTCACTTAACCGGTTGTTTAACTTATCGCGACATTGTCAATTTTCAGGATGGAACAACCTTAGGCAGTGGGAAAAATATCAATGACACCATTCGGAATCATAACAGTATACGTTTAAAGCCTGAAGATATTGTACAGGTGGTTATTACCAGTTACAATAAAGAAGAAGCCGCACATTTTAATCTTTTTAGCGGCCAGGTGGGTTTGGTTCAGCAAGGAATGAATGCCACTGTAAATGATCCATTGGGTTATCGTATTGACAGTAATGGAAATATTGAAATTCCTATTGTTGGCTCAGTACATGTACAAGGGCTTACTATGGAAGAGATGCGGGATGAAATCTACACAAGGGTAAAAGCCACAGGTTATCTTAAAGATTTGAATGTGATGGTTCGGTTTTTGTCTTTTCGGGTTACAGTCATGGGGGAAGTCAACAGCCCGGGCACGTACACCATTTCCAGTCAAAGGATTACCGTACTGGAAGCCTTGGGATTGGCTCATGATGTCAATCTGTTCAGTAAACGCAGTAATGTTCTGATCATCCGTGAATTGGAAGGGAAACGCACTTATGGAAGAGTCAATCTTAAATCAAAAGATCTGTTCAACAGTCCTTGGTATTATTTGCAGCCCAATGATATTGTATATGTAGAACCGCATCGTGCAAAAATACTGGCTGCTCCAGATCCGGCCAGTCGCTATATCAGCACCGTTATTGCAGCTGTTTCACTCGTCCTGCTGATTTTGAGATAATATACTTGTTTAAGAACGAACGACACAATTCATGAATACGCAAACTTCAAAAGTTTCATCCCGGTTGGCTACAATAGGTTTGTCGCCTAAGGAGCCGGTTCAAATCGGACAATTGATCCAATCTTATTTTCGTTATTGGCCTTATTTTATTGTTTCTTTAGTCGTCTTTTTGCTGGGTTCCTATTTCTATTTGAAATATACCACTCCCATTTATTCTTCATCTATAAAAGTCTTAATAAAGGATGACAAAAGCTCGGGACAGTTATCTGAAGCAGCCGTATTCGAGGATTTAGGAATCAATTCCAGGTCACAGAATACAGAAAATGAAATGGAGATTTTAAAATCTACCCATTTAATGAAAGATGTTGTTCAAAGTCTGGGCTTGCAATACAAATTCATTAAGAAGGGCTATATCCGTGATGTTGATTTATACAAAGATGCACCTGTAAAAGTATTGAGTTGGACCGCAAACAACAATATGTCATTCCGTAAACTTAAATTGTTGTTGCGTGCATCAGCAGGTGATCATAAGTTTACGGCTGTATCCGGAAATCGGACTTATCAAGGGCAATTCGGAAGTTCGCTGCATCTTCCGGAAGGTGATTTGACCATTGTGCGTGATGCAAAAATTGGGGCTACTTCTATTCAAAATATCTATTTGGAAATCAATGAACTTGATCAAATCGCTGCACACTATGCCTCTGGAGTGAATGTATCTGTTGTCGGTAAAAGATCTACGATCTTGGTATTGAAACTGGCCGATGTGCACCCTGTTCGATCAAAAGATATTTTAAACGAATTGATTCGTGTATATGATGTTAGTCAGATAACAGATAAGAACAGGGTATTTAAAAACACGTTGGATTTTATTGATAGCCGCTTGTCAATTATTACCCGGGAAGTAGGTGAAGTGGAAGGCGATGTTGAGCGTTTTAAGAGCTCCAATCAAATTACCAATTTAAGTACGGAGGGGGATCTGATCATGCAGGAGCAAAGTGCTTATACTAAAAGCCTGACTGAAATTGCTGTTCAGGAAGAAATTCTGAAGGGAATACAGTATGTTCTTCGAAAAAATCCCAATCAATTTGAATTTGTACCAACCAATTCGGGACTGACAAATCTTACTTTGTCCGGTTTGCTGGAGTCGTTTAATCAGATATTACTGGATAGGGAGAAAGTTCGAACAGCACTCGGCTCCGGTCATCCAAATAACGCATTGTTGGAACAACAGTTGGCAAATTTACGCGTCAACATTCTTCAGAATATCAGTTCCATTCAAAACGACTTGCAAGTTACACGCAATGCATTAGCTCGGCGAGAGCAAGGATTGAACAGTCGCTTAAGCGCTTTGCCAAGACAAGAGCGACAATTAATTGAAATCCAACGTCAGCAGAGTATCAAGCAAAATCTTTATTTGTATCTGCTACAGAAACGCGAGGAAACGGCACTGAAACTTGCAGTCGCAATTGGGAATAGTCGTGTCGTGGAACCTGCACGTTCCGGGCGAAAGATTCAGCCACAGAATCAACTCATTTGGGTGATTGGATTTTTTACAGGAATATTCATTCCAATTCTTGTTATTTCATCTGCACGGGCCTTAAACAATAAAGTGCATACCGAACAAGATATCAAAAATCAGACTACGGTTCCTGTAATTGGTGTCCTGGCTCTGGATAAGGACAAGCGTCATATCGTTGTAAAAGAGAAAAGCAGAAGTCCCATTACGGAAATGTTTCGATTGTTGAGGACAAACCTGCAGTTCGTTGGAGAAGGCATAAACAATAAAACGATTTTAATTACAAGTTCTGCATCAGGCGAAGGAAAGAGTTTTGTTTGTATCAATTTAGGATTAACATTGGCTTTAGCGGACAAAAAAGTACTGATGTTGGAATTGGATATGCGTAAACCCAAATTTGCCCGCTATCTGAGTTTTTCAAGCAGTACAACGAAAGGAGTATCAGAATATCTTAGCAATAGTTCAATTGATTGGAAGCAAATCATTAATCCAACAGAATTGCATCCGCAATTATTCTTCGCAAACTGCGGACCAGTACCTCCCAATCCCAGTGAATTACTCTTGGGCGATCGTTTTGCCGATTTGATGATCAAATTGAAGGATGAGTTTGATTACATTATTTTAGATACCCCTCCTGTTGGAATCATCAGTGATGCGTTATTGTTAAACAAATGGGCCGATACAAGTCTTTATGTTGTACGATATGGCAAGACTCACAAAGGACAAGTTAGTATCGTTGAGAGTATCGCTGCACAGGAACAGTTAATTCGTCCATTTGTGATTTTCAATGGAGTGAAATTGAATCGGAAAGGTTATGGCTATGGGTATGGGTACGGCTATGGTTATGGCTATTACCAGGAGGATTCAAAAAAGTAAAGGGAACAGGTGTTGAAGTATTTCAATCTTAAATCCGATCTTATTAGAATGGATTTCCGCCTTCTTGGCGTAACAACAGTAATTCAGTTGTTGATTCAATTGTTGGGTCTTATTAGTGGTATTATTATTATTCGGTTATTGCCCACAAAAGAATATGCATGGTACACCATTGCAAATACAATGCTTGGAACCATGTCTGTTTTAAGCGATGCCGGAATATCTACTGCAATGATGGCACATGGCGGAAAGGTTTGGACGGATCGAAAAGCGTTAGGTGTGATTTTTGCAACAGCATACGACTTGCGTAAAAAATTTGCTTTGGTTAGCGTGGTCATTTCGTTACCAACTTTGTATTATTTGCTTCATGTTCAAGGGGCATCTTTAGGTATTGCTTTACTGATCTCAGTTGCATTGCTTCCATCAGTATTTGCATCTTTATCAGATAATTTGTTACAAATAGGGCCTAAACTTCAAAAGGATATATTACCGCTTCAAAGGAATACGTTTTTTGTGAGTATATACAGGACTTTGGTTTCTTTACCCGTTTTATTCTTACTCCCGTTCACTTGGGTTGCACTTCTCAGTGCAGGAGTCATCCGTACATTGGGAAATTACAAGTTGAAAAAAATCAATAGTAAATGGGTCGATATGCGACAGCATTCCGATCCACAGATTGCGAAGTCTATAATGGGTCAAGTCCGGCGTTTGATGCCGGGCGCCTTGTATTATTGTTTCTCCGGTCAAATTGCAGTGTGGCTTATTTCCATATTTGGACAGCATGACTCCGTTGCAAGTTTAGGGGCACTAGCACGTTTCTCGGTCTTGTTTGCTATTGTTCCTGTTTTGTTCGGAACCATGATAACGCCTTGTTTTTCGAAGTTAGCTGAGCAACGTCATCTAATGTTCAATAGTTTTTTTCGGATACAAAGTTTGATTGCTTTAGGGGCATTAATCGCGGTCTTCTTCTTTTATGTTTTCTCGGACAGTTTTTTATGGATACTCGGCCCCTCTTATTCTAATTTAAAATTTGAATTGGTAGTAAGTATCATTTCAAGCTTGTTGGGCGTCGCTGCAGGATTGTCTTTTTCGTTGTTTACTTCAAGAGGATGGTCGATGCATCCGGTCTTTTCAATTACAGTGAATCTGCTCTCGCTCATTGCAGGCATACTCATTTTCGATATTGAAACTTTGCAGGGTGTTTTGATGATGAATGTATTTGTAAATACGATTCAGTACGTTTTAAATGGATCTTTTTGCTGGTATAAAATCAATTCTTTAAAAGAACGTTCTTGAAAACAGCAGTTTGTACATTGTATGAAGGTAGCTATCATCTGGGTGTTGGTGCATTAATCAACTCGCTTATTGCCAATGGATTTAGAGGAGATGTTTATGTGGGTTTCAGAGGTGCTTTGCCCACTTGGTTCAAGGGTGAAAAAGTCATTGTTGAAGGAATGGATGTCGGTTTTTTAATGACAACAAAAACGGAAATATCCATTTATTTGATTCAGTTAGACACACATGTTCATTTTACGAATTACAAACCGCAGTATCTTCTCGATCTGATCCAGGGTCCTTGTAAAGACTATGCCGCTTTGTTTTATTTTGATCCTGATATTGTTGTATGCCGCAACTGGAACTATTTTGATGACTGGATGCAATATGGTGTTGCTGTTGTTCATGAAATTGTAACCAATGATATGCCGGTTACCCATCCGTTAAGACGCAAATGGGAGCAAATTATAATGGATGAAGGGTTGCAAGTTCATCATAAAATGCATTCCTATGTCAACGCGGGATTTTGTGGTGTCAAACGCGAGTATAAGTCGTTTGTTCCTTTGTGGAAACAACTTTTGGAAGTGGGTCAAAATCAATTCAGGGCTGATACAACAAAGTTCATGACACAATCCAGGCCCTTTCCGTTTTTGTCGGCCGATCAGGATTCTTTTAATATGGCATTAATGGCTTTCGATCTGCCGATTTCAGAAGTGGGACCGGAGGGGATGGGTTTCAAAAATGGGGTTGTCGCCATGGCACATGCAGTTGGAAAATCCAAACCATGGAATAAGTCTTTTTGGGTTTCTTTTTTAAAAGGAAGTCCACCCTCCTTTGCCGATAAGATGTTTTGGAACTACGTAACGGGTGAACTTGTTTTGTATTCAAAGGCATCAATTCAAATTAAAAGAGCCGTCATTCGAATCACTTCTTTTTTAGGACGATTTTACAGAAGAAATTAAGCTGTGAATAACATCAAGACCATACTTTCTGAATTGAGAATATACTTGTGTAATCGAATTGTCAACCGTATTCCATCCAGACGGGTTCGACGTTTCTTTTATATATCTTGTATGCGTTACCGTTTAGATCCCGCCGCAAGCATCTTCATGGGTGTTACATTTTCGGCAGCAGATCATTTTTCAATGAAGCGAAATTCAGTGATTAATCCACATTGTCATATCGATGTTAGAGGTGGAATTGAAATTGGAGAAAATGTCTCCATATCCGAACGGGTATCCATTGTTACCGGTGATCACAACCCTGCTGACCCCCATTTCAGGGCACGTTTTAGACCGGTAAAAGTTGAAGATCATGTTTTTATTGGGTATGGCGCAATTATTTTAGGCAATGTTGTTCTTGGAAAGGGTAGTGTTATTGCCGCAGGGAGTTTGGTTCAGAAAGATGTAGAACCGTTTTCTATTGTTGGGGGTGTCCCTGCCAAAAAAATTGGTACACGCAATCAAGTCCTTCAACGTGACAGACCTTATTCACGTTTATTCCATTAAGTAAATCAAACATATTGTTACCATCAACGGCACAAGTTGGGCATTTGTTGCGAAGAGTAAGCCAATCAGTAGTTAAACCCCGTGTAGGTATTATTGGCGGTTATCATGGTATTAATGCCGGAGATCTTGCTCTGGGTTATTCGGTTCGGCAGCAACTGGAAAGAATACAGATATCCTCCGGATTGCAGACTATTTATAATCTTGACCGATGGAGATGGCCGGTTGCTGAACACGCGATCATTGGTGGAGGAGCTGTGGGATACAATGATGCGCTCGGAAAAGTGTATAAGCGGTATAAATCTAACTTACAGAAAGTTGCATTACTCGGTGTCGATTTTAATGAACAACACTATACAGCGTCGGCGATGGAATTATTGCATCATGCAAAATGGATCAGTTGTCGAAGTGCAGAACAAGCCGAAAGATTACGTAGTTTGACTCAAAGAGAGGATATCGGGGTACATCCAGATCTGGCTTTTGCCTTACAATTTGATACGCCTAATTCTCAAAAGCAAGCTAATAATTTTAAGCCTGTCTTTCTGGTGAATGTGGTTCCATTGTATGCTAAGATTATTCAAGGGGAAATGATTCCCGTGAAGCAATATGCACAGGAAAGACCGGATTTGTACGAATCATGGTCCGTTATGAATGACCGTTATGTACAATATGTCCGTGAACTTGTAAAAGAGGCACTCCAAAGAAACTATCGGGTTGAGACTTTGCCATTTACTCCAATGGATGCAGCGGCAGGAAAATTGATTCTTAAAAATTTACCGGTTTTGCACAATCCATATGTTCCAGATCCGGCTTACTTGATAAATAAAATTCATCGGGCACATACAGTATTTGCCACTCGTTTTCATGCAACAATATTTGGAATGAAACTGGGAACGAAGATTATTCCCTTTGCATATGCAAGAAAAAATGAACGGTTGCTGGAGTCACTTGGAATGCCCTCTCATTTATTTTACACTCCTGTTCAATTAAAGACGACCGCTCCGGAAGTAAACATCGATGCCGCTTATCAATTTGAAGCGCAGCGTATTTCGGATTTACAAGTTCAGGCTCAGTCCGCAATTCATAATTGCATCAATAGTTTACAGTTGTCTTAAACAAACTATGAACATTCTCTTTATTTGCGGAAGCATCGAAATGGGGAAGGATGGCGTGGGAGATTACACCCGCCGTTTAGCCGGAGAATGCATTCGCCTTGGTCATAAAGCATCGATTGTAGCGATCAATGACCGGTTTGTAAAGAAATTGAATCATGAACCTCTCGTTGACGAATGTACAAATATACCGGCGATCCGTATTCCTTCTGATTTGAACGGTCAGTCTAAAAATGAAATTGCCGGATCCTTTATTCAAACTCAGAACCCGCAGTGGGTAAGTGTTCAATTTGTACCTTTTGCATTTCATCCAAGGGGTATTCCTTTTAAGTTGGGGAGACTCCTGTATTCATTAACAAGGAATCGTAGACGGCATGTTATGTTTCATGAGTTATGGGTTGGTATTTATGGGTCCCATACATTTAAATCTGTTTTATTGGGTTGGATTCAAAAAGTATGTGTTCGTTATTTTCTGAATAAGATGCAATTCAATTGCGTTTCTACTTCAAATGATTGCTATTTAAAGGAATTGTCAGATTTGAATGCATTTCATTTGCCTGTATTCGGAAATGTTCCTATTGCCGAGAATAGTTCCCCTTTCAAGAAAAGAGAAACAGAATTGCATGCAATCGTTTTTGGCACAATTACATCCGATTTAAATCAGTTTGAGGAACAATTAAAATGGTTGCTTCGTCTTGCACAAGAGAAAAATTTACAGCTGAAAGTTCATTTCTTAGGCAATAGTGGAACAATGGAAGCAAAAGCACGTAACCTTGTTCTAGAAATTGCAGGAGAAGCGAATTTTCACTCTTGGGGATTTCTAAAGGACCCTTATTTGTCATCCAGTATTTCACAGATGGATATTGGTATATCGAGGGCCGATTATCAGTTGTTTGAAAAGAGTGGCACTACGATGTCGTTGTTGGAACATGGATTACCTGTTTTGTTAAAGGGTAAGCGACCTGTTTCGACAGAACGGGAACATCATTCACCCTATTATAATCAATTGTTCTTTGCAATTGACCCTCTGCCCGATTCCATTCCCCGATTTAATAGCCGAAACGGATTGAATAATACCGCAATTCAGTTTATGGAGAAATTAGAGGATTATAATCTTGAAACCGATCCATCTGTTAATTCGTTAAGCTTAAATCTGTGATTTTAACTAAAGAACGATCTTCAGATCGGAATTTTGGACTTGACTTCGTGCGTGTTGCCGCCATATTTTTTGTTCTGGCTGCACATTTTGTGA
>CANGQQ010000059.1 GCA_947456025.1 Chitinophagaceae bacterium
CAGGAAATTGATTTTAACGACATCCGTACCACATTGCAGGCACTCTATGCCATTTACGATAACTGCAACAGCTTGCATACCAATGCCTACGATGAAGCGATCACAACACCAACGGAAGAGAGTGTACGCAGGGCTATGGCCATTCAGTTGATCATCAATCGTGAATTGGGAACCGCCAAAAATGAAAATCCCAATCAGGGATCGTTCCTGATTGAGGAATTGACCGATCTGGTAGAAGAGGCTGTTATGAACGAGTTCAATCGCATTACAGAGCGTGGTGGTGTGTTGGGATCGATGGAGCGGATGTACCAAAGAAATAAAATTCAGGAAGAGAGTCTTTATTATGAACACCAGAAGCATACCGGGGAGTTGCCGTTGATTGGTGTGAATACGTTTTTAAGCAAAAACGGAAGCCCCACAATACTACCCCAGGAAGTGATTCGTAGTACAACGGAAGAGAAAGAACAGCAAATCAGTAACTTAAATGCATTCTGGAAACGAAATGAATCCAGGTCTAATATTGAAATTCAGAAGTTGAAAGAAGTTGCCGTAAATAACGGTAATCTCTTTGCTTGTTTGATGGAAACCGTTAAGTATTGTTCATTGGGACAAATCACAAACGCATTGTACCAGGTAGGTGGACAATACCGCAGGAATATGTAACGCTTTTTCAAATTAAAAAGATCATATAATTTTGATGAAAGGCTGTCGTTAGGCAGCCTTTCATTTTTATTCGGGAATTTCCATTCCTTTTCTGTTGATGTAAATGATTTTCTCATTTTTCATAACCCTTGCTTTCCCGTCTGTAAAGGGATCTGCAAATTGAAATTGATATGGAATCACCAACGTTCCCTCCTTGTTGATATATCCCCACAAATTCTTGTTGTTGCATACCGGAGCCATTGATTCCGAAAATCCTCTTGCCATGGAATATTCGTAATGTACAACCAGTCGCAACTGATGGTTGATGTAGCCATACTTCTCGTTTTGTTTAACCGGTGCTAAACTGTCTTGAAATGAACCTGCTTCTTCGTAAATCAGTTCTGTGATCAATTGTCCGGTACTGTCAAGATAACCCCACTTCCCGTTTTTCATTACGGCCGCCTTTCCTTCCCGAAAGGCATTTGCGTCATCGTAAACCAGCGGAACAATCAATACGCCTTTTGGATTGGCATAGCCTACCTTACCATTCTTGCTAACTTTCGCTAACCCACATATACAATCATCAACATAATCATAGGCGGTCATCCAGTTTTGTCCTATTACCGATTGGCTAGCAATAAAAAATACTAAAAATAATTTGTATTTCATCTTACATCTTTTGGGTTAAGATCGTTCTGTTCTATTGAAGAATCAATGATTCAAGGCATCTTGCATCCTGATGTTTGCACGACACCTTTTGGGGTAATGGTGTCCTGTGCTTTACGATCGACTGTCAGTTAAAATAGTTGTAAATTTACGCCCCTTCAATCGGGACGGATTTCGTATGCGCAATGACTTGCAAACAAAGAATTCGTGAGTGAGCGGTCTGAGACCATACGGATGCAGAACTGTAAATGAAACTAGATGACCCATTGGCAACGTTTAGCAGGTGAGGTGTATAGCATGAACCCAAAACAGAAGCAAGCATGAATTCATTGTCGGCAGAGCACAGGAGGTTAAAAGAAAATGCATCCAAACCCATACCGCTGGAACGGTGGGGGCCCTATTTAAGTGAACGGCAATGGGGTACGGTTCGGGAAGATTATGGTCCGTATGGTGATGCCTGGGGTTATTTTCCATTCGAACAGTCGCATTATCGCACCTACTTATGGGGAGAGGATGGTCTTGCCGGTCTGTCGGATTACTTTCAAAATCTATGTTTTTCTTTCGCCTTTTGGAACGGACAGGATTCAATCTTGAAGGAGCGTTTATACGGCTTGGGAAATTATACCGGTAATCATGGCGAGGATGTAAAGGAGTTATACTATTATCTCGACAATTTGCCCACGCACTATTACATGGAATACCTGTATAAATATCCGCAGGCAGCATTCCCCTATAAACAGTTAGAAGAGGAAAACCGTAAACGGAATCGGGATGAACCTGAATACGAAATTTTGGATACAGCTGTATTTCGTGACAATCGCTACTTTGATATCCTTGTTACGTATGCCAAGCAAAATTCCAATGATGTCTTCATAAAAGTTGAAATCAAAAACAGGGGGGATCAACCGGCCGATTTAACAGTTTTGCCTACGCTCTGGTTTGCAAACAAATGGGGACTTGAAGATAAACGTAAAAAGGTTCAAAAGCCCTATGTGAAACAGTTTGGCTCATCGGCAGTGCATGCATGGCATCAACGGATGGGCGATTACTATTTTTATTTTACCGGTGCGGATGATTTGTTGTTTACCGAAAATGAAACGAATACCGAAAAGCTCAATGGAACACCCAATAGCGCTCTATTTGTAAAAGATGCGTTTCACGACGCCGTTATTTCCGGCAAACATGTAAAAGAATTGAGAGAGCGCGGTTATGGGACCAAATGTGCCCCAGTGTATCAATTACAGTTTACAGGCGGTGAAACGAAATGGCTTTATTTCCGACTGACAGATGTATTGACCGAGCATCCGTTTGAGCAACATTTCGAACAACTATTTGATCTTCGGAAACAGGAGGCAGATGCGTTTTATGCTTCCGTAATTCCTCAGCACTTAAACCACGATCAGCAACTGATCAGCAGACAAGCATATGCAGGTTTGTTGTGGAGCAAACAGTTCTACACGTTCGATGTAGAGAAATGGCTCACAACCAGTGATGGTATTACGCCGGTAAATGACGGAAAGAAATATGGACGTAACAGTGATTGGAAACATCTGAAAAACGCAGATGTAATTCTAATGCCCGACAAATGGGAATACCCTTGGTATGCGGCATGGGATTTGGCTTTTCAATGTATTGCAATGGCATCCATTGATCCGGTGTTTGCAAAACATCAATTGGTGCTCATCATGCGTGAATGGTACATGAAACCTGATGGACAATTGCCGGCCTATGAATGGAATTTTGGTGATGTAAATCCTCCCGTCCATGCGATGGCGGCGTGGTGTGTCTATTCCATTGAAAAGAAAAATACAGGTCAGGGTGATATCCAGTTTTTAAAACGCATTTTCCAGAAACTGATTATCAATTTTACCTGGTGGATCAACCGGAAAGATGAAAACGGTAACAATCTGTTTCAGGGGGGCTTCCTGGGCCTGGATAATATTGGAGTGTTCAATCGCAGTCATCACATACCCGGAAATCATCAACTGGAACAAGCCGATGGCACGTCCTGGATGGGCATGTATGCTTTAAACATGATGGATATTGCATTGGAAATTGCCATGCACGACGATGCTTTTGAAGATACGGCCACACGATTTTTTGAACACTTTGTTTTGATTGCCGAAGCTTTGAATGAACAACATACATGGAACGAAGAAGATCAGTTTTATTACGATGTTCTTTGTTTGCATGACGGAACGGTAAAGCCTTTGCGCATACAATCGGCAGTAGGGTTAACCAGTTTGTTTGCGGTATCTACCATCCGAAGGGAAGTGCTTGATAAATTGAAAGATTTCAAAAAGCGGATCTTCTGGTTTGAGCATTATCGAAAAGAAAACAAACGTTTCTGGCCCAATGAAGAAAAAGGAGATCAGGATGAAATCTTATTGTCATTGGTGCCACGTGAAAAGTTGACCGGTATTTTAAAACGATTGCTTGATGAGCGTGAATTCCTGTCGGACGGTGGTATACGGGCACTTTCAAAATACCATCAGGAACATCCCTATTCCGTAGAAATCGAAGGACAGACCTATTCCATTCAATATGATCCCGGCGACTCAACCAGTGATATGTTTGGTGGTAATAGTAACTGGAGGGGGCCGGTGTGGATGCCCTTGAATTTTTTGATTATCCAGTCGGTAAAACGGTTTGGTACTTTTTATGATGATTCACTCAAGGTGGAGTATCCAAATGGTTCGGGTCAATTTTACAATCTCCGTGAAGTGGCCGACAAATTATCAGAACGCATCATCGGCTTGTTTGCGGCCGATGTCAAAGGCAGTAGACGATGTTACGAACAGTACAACTGGTTTTATTCGCAACCCGGAAACGAGCATTTGATTTTATTCTACGAATATTTTCATGGCGATACAGGTAAAGGGCTGGGTGCCAATCATCAAACAGGTTGGACGGCTCTGGTAGCGAATTTATTACAAGAACTTTTCTAAGCATGTTCCAAAGCAGGAATACCTGCATCGCGGTTGGCTTCAATTACAGATGAGTCATCTGTTTTTCGGGTTCGGATGGTATGTACCGGCCAGGTTTCCAGTGATGCGGAAGGAAGTTCATAATCCAGCATGGTTTGCAATTCCTGATCTGTCAGATCTGCACGCAGCCATGTTGTGGCCCAATGGTTTGGCAGTATTAAGGGCATTCGTTCTGCTGATGCGCCATCGTTGTGTATCAGGCGCATCAAACTATTGGCTTTTCGGGTAACAACCGTAAATGTTCCAATCATCTCACCTGTTTCCGGATCCGGCAAAGGGCTGTAGTTGTACAATCCGGCCAAACAAAATACCTCCTGTTCTTTTACTTTGACGAAATAGGGGACTTTCTTTTTAGCCTGAATATTCCGGTGCTCAAAGAACCCGGTGGTGAAGACAATACAACGCTGATGTCGTATACGATGCCAGATGGATTTTGGATCATGAATGATTTTTTCACTCCGGGCATTGGCCATGCTGCTTCTGTATTGTGTTACTTTTTGAGGGGTATTCATGTAATCAGCTATGAGTCCCCATTCAAACAACTTCAACTTGATTTTATTTGATTCACGTAGCGCTACAGGAAATGGATGCCAGGATTGCGCTACCTGATGCCAGGTGGGAACCACATCGAAGTCCGGTTCTTCATCCGGGGGAATGATATCGGCAATTTTTTTGATCGAAGAAAAAAAACTCATGTCGTAGCACATAGCTCACGTAGTTTCAATCGTATCCAAAAGTACTTCGGTTCGGTTGCCTTTCCAAGTCAGAACCAAAAACAATTTACCATATCGGTCTTTGAGTTGTATGTGCAGTTTCTTGATCTGATGGTTGTTGTCCCGTTTCAGATGATTGCTTACATACGCGTGAATTTGATTGCGTAAGGATGTTTCCGGCCTCCATTCGGTTTCAAGGATGTTGATGTATACTTTAAAAGGTGGTGGCTGCATTGCTGCTTTATACAAGCGGCTTCTGTGTTCTTCATTTTCACTGTCATATAAAAACACCATGCGGTCGTGTTTTAATTGTTGTACATGAAAAAGCGCACGATTGCGTTCAAGATCGTTCCTCTTGTCATAGTATGTTAGCAGCAGACAGGTATGTTCGTGGTTTCCATGCGATGCGTTACCCCTTGGATAGGCTTCTCGCACAAACAACATCGGTTCTTGCATCAGTGCTTCCAGAATTTTATCTGAAAGAGGAATGAACGGATTGTGCATTTCAAGTTGGTTTTTAGGACTGGCAGTTGTTGCGATTAATGAATTTCAAATAATTCTTCCCATCGTGTTGTGTAGCGTTTACTCCTTAATTCCTGTCGCATTTTCCAGTTTCGTTTTAATCCGGTAGCCGCATATTTGATGGCATCGTCCCGCATACTGCAATTGATGTTGTCCAGCGTTTGCATCAACAGCCGTTGTCGCTTTTCCGTTAAGGGCGCAAACAGGTTTCCTTGAATGGAGGCATCCGGTACAATTTGAGCGAGGATTACGCCGGCTTTGATGTAGTGCCTGTCTTTTCGATAAAGTTGTTCCGCAAGCGGCAAAGCATATTGCAGGAGTTCATGTGTATTGGATGTGGCAATTGGAAGTGTCGTGTAGCGGTGTCGTGTTTCCGGGTGATAGGCATTGGTAGTTGTTGGGATGTCTTTGCTTACCAGAAAAACATGAATCATACGGGCTGCTCCCATTTGACGACGCAGTTTTTCTGCGGCTCGGGACGTGTAAGTCGCCACAGCCTCTTTGATGTCGCTGAGTGCGTAAACGGGTTTTCCAAACATCCGGGTAGTGGCAATCATCTTTTTTGTTTCCAGCGGATCTTTCAATTCCATGCAGCGGAATCCTTTGAGTTCTTTCAGGAGTCGCACGCCTGCTACACCGCCTAAGTGTTTGCGGCCCCATTCCTCGCTTAGTTTGCTTAATTCCCATGCTGTTTGGATGTTGTATGCTTCTTTTAATGTGAAGGCATAGCGTCTGCCTATTCCCCATATATCAGAAACGGGGGTGCGTTGTAAGGCCTCTCTGATTTTAAGTTCTGTATCCAATACAACAATGCAATTTGTAGCATCTTTATTTTTTTTCGCCAGCCGATTAGCGATTTTACTCAGGACTTTTGTAGGGGCCACGCCTACTGATACCTGAATGCCTGTCCATTGTTCGGTTTGTTCCTTGAGTTGTTGTATGATGGTATTCAATTGTTGATCGGGAACTTCGTGCAGATTAACAAAGGCTTCGTCTACAGAGTAAACCTCAACATTCTGCCTTCCGGCTATTGCACGGAGGCTGTCCATCACCCGCATACTCAGGTCGCCATACAGACTGTAGTTGCTTGAAAATACGGCTACATTGTGTTTCTCGATGACTTCTTTATTTTGGTAATACGGTCCGGCCATGCCAATGCCTAACGCTTTGGCTTCATCCGTACGTGATACAATGCAGCCATCGTTGTTGCTGAGTACTACAACCGGTTTGTTGAGGAGCGATGGAGTAAACAGGCGCTCACAGGCACAATAAAAACTGTTGCAGTCTACAATGGCCGTCAGTCCTTCATGGTTCATGGGCGCTTTGAATTTTAGAATGTTTACGTACAATGGAAATGTTGTTTTTATACCGCCTTTATCCCAGTGCATGAATCGAGTACACTACAACACCCCAGATGCTGAAATCACTGAACTCCGAGAGGTTGATGGGTTTATATCTTGGATTTTCCGGTATCAGGAAGGCAGAGGTAAAATTCTTGTGAAATCTCCGAACCAGCAGTTCACCGTTTAAAATGGCAACAATCACTTTCCCGCTCGTTAGTTTGATCGAGCGGTCTACAATCAAAACATCGCCTTCGAAAATGCCGGCATCCTGCATGGCATCTCCTTTCATGCGAAAGAAAAACGTTGCCGGTTTGTTGCGTATCAATTGCTCATTAAGGTCAATGCCGCGTTCTGCATAGTCATCGGCTGCCGCGCCAAAGCCGGTTGCATTGGCTGTTTTGATTTCGTGTTGCGAGAATTGCTTACTTCCTTTATAAGAGGCACCAAAAAAGAGTTCTTCTTCCATAGTTCGTTCGTTTTTGTAAAGCTAAAAATATTAGCCAATAAATACTAAATTATTTAGCTTTTATTGGCTTTTTCTCTTTCGCCGTTTATCCGTATTCATGCGGCACTTATAAAATAATGCACCGTTTTTCTGGAAACCTTCGTTTCTTTAGGCTTGATCCGATGTGCTTGTGAAAATGTGATGGATTGCTCCGTTAACGATTGGGAGTGCTCTTCAAACCTTACCATATGACCAATGAAATCAATAATTAAGAACACATGAAAAAAATATTCTTGTATTGTTTGTGTTGTTGCTGGGCCATCGGGCTTTGGGCTCAAACCAAATACGACCATCGGGAGGCCTTTCATCCTGTTTTTTATCCGAATCCGGGCAATGAGCTGCGTACTTCCGGAGGTCAGCCGGGCAGTAAATATTGGCAAAACCGTGCCGATTATTCGATTCACTGTACGCTGAATACCGTTGAACACAGTATTGGCGGTACGGTTACCCTTCGTTATACCAACAACAGTCCGGATGATTTGCAATTTCTTTGGTTGCAGTTGGATCAACAGATTTACAGAAAAGACTCACGTGGTACGGCCACCACTACGACTCAAGGCGGTCGCTGGGCCAATGAACAGTTTACGGAGGGGTATGTGCTGAAGTCGGTTAAACTGAATATGGACGGGGGAGCGACGATTCCTGAAACCATCATCAGCGATACCCGGATGCAGGTGTTTCTGCCCGATACATTAAAAGCCAAGGGTGGATTTTTGCAGTTGACGATGGAATATGAATTCAAAATTCCTGAGTACGGCACCGATCGCATGGGTCGTGTTAAGCAGGAACATGGATGGGTGTATGAAATTGCACAATGGTTTCCCCGGGTTTGTGTGTATGATGATCAGGTGGGCTGGAATACCAATCCTTATTTGGGTGCAGGCGAGTTTTATCTTGAATATGGCGATATTGATTTCAGTATTACAGCCCCGTTTCAGCTGCTGGTTGCCGGAAGTGGAGAATTGCTGAACCCGGAAGAGTGCTTGACTCCATTGCAACTCCGCCGCTGGAATGAAGCAAAAAACAGCGATCAAACACTCGTCATCCGATCGGCTGCAGAAGTAACGAACCCGGCTTCAAGGCCCGAAAAGCCCGTTCTTACCTGGAAGTTTAAATGCAATTCTACACGCGATGTTGCCTGGGCGGCTAGTTCCGCTTTCATCTGGGATGCTGCCCGCATCAATCTGCCAAGCGGTAAAAAATCAATGGCTATGAGTTTTTACACACAGGAAAGTGCCCGGGAAGAGGATGGCAATGACTGGAGGCGTTCTACCGAATACACAAAGGCCTGTATAGAATTTTACAGTCGCTATCTTTTTGAATACCCTTATCCGGCAGCCTCCAATATTGCAGGAGTTGTAGGCGGAATGGAATACCCCGGCATTGTATTTTGCAGTAGGAAGTCAACCGGTGCGGACTTATGGGGTGTTACTGATCATGAGTTTGGTCATACCTGGTTTCCGATGATCGTTGGCAGTAATGAACGAAAATATGCATGGATGGACGAAGGGCTCAATACGTTTATTAATATTCTTTCCGGCGAGCAATTCAATAATGGAGAATACAATGAGCCACAGGATGTGAGTGGAATGTCGAATTATTTTTTCAGCAGTGCTATGGATGGGTTGTTCAATACGCCGGATGTGATACAGCAATACAATTTAGGGGTTGCGGCGTATTATAAACCTGCTGCCATGTTGTATGTGCTTCGAAACGAAGTCGTAGGCAAAGAACGTTTTGACCGTGCTTTCAGAGAGTATGTTCGCAGATGGGCCTTTAAACATCCCACTCCCTGGGATTTTTTCCATACAATTGAAAATGTAGCCGGAGAAGATTTGTCCTGGTTCTGGCGCAGTTGGGTGTTCAATACCTGGAAGTTTGACGTAGCTGTAAAAGAGGTGTTACCGATCCGCGGCAAATCCAAGAATGGTACAACTGTTTCTTTGCAATTGCAGGAAAAGATGCCTTTGCCGGTAACCGTCAAAATTATTTTTTCCGATCGTTCCGAGCAAACGCTTCGATTGCCGGTTGAAATATGGCAAAGAGGTGATACCTGGACATTCCCGGTTCAGGAAAAATTAGAGGTTGCTGAAGTGGTCGTTGATCCGGACAAGCATTTGCCCGACGTCAATTACAGTAACAATGTATGGATGAAAAAGTGAGAATCGTCGAGCTTTTTGCGATGCATCGTCTTTAATTGTCGGGAATAACTTTTTAGGACATTCTTGCTCACATGCGTATTTTTCGTTCCTTTGACATCTATGCAAAAACTGTTTGAGGAATTAGGCGTTCTCTATAAAAAGCAATTTGGAACCGATCCCGGATCGATTGAAAAGTTACCGCAAAGCGGAGGTGACCGATCCTATTATCGAATCACAGGAACCACTCCTTGTATTGCAACCTGGAGCCAAAATATTCAGGAAACAGCAACGTTTTTGGCCTTTACAAAACATTTTAAAGCAACGGGCTGTCCCGTACCGGAGGTTTACATTGTAAATGATGATGCAACGCTTTATTTACAAGAAGATTTGGGAAGCCAATCATTGCTGGATGTTTTAGAAAAGGAGGGTCATACAGAAACGGTATTTGAGCTCTATCGGCGAAGTCTCAAAGAACTGGCGCATTTACAAATACAAGGCCATCACCAATTGGATTATGAGTGGTGTTTAACTTCGAAAGAATTTGGGAAGCAGGCGATCACGGCAGATTTGCTCTATTTCAAATATTATTTCTTAGATACATTAAAAATCCCATACGATAAGGAACAACTGATTGATGATTTTGAAGCACTCAGTACGTATTTAACTCATGTGGATCATAAATATTTTATGTTCCGTGATTTCCAGAGCAGGAATATTATGGTTAATGGCGGCAACGTTTACTTTATCGATTATCAGGGTGGAATGAGGGGGGCGCTTCAGTACGATGCTGCTTCATTGTTGTGGCAGGCAAAAGCCGAATTGCCTGAGCAATGGAAGGATGAGTTGTTGTCCTATTACATTTCATGTGTTGAAACGGAACTCGGTCTTCAGGTTGACCGGAACCGATTCGTTGGTCAGTATAACGGTTATGTATTGATACGACTGTTACAGGTTCTGGGTGCTTATGGATTTCGGGGTTTGTTTGAACGCAAGGCCCATTTTTTGGTCAGCATCCCATTGGCATTAAGGAATCTGAAATCTTTCCTGACTCATAAACAGGTTGGTATTGTATTGCCGGAATTGGAACGTTTGCTTTCGATGGTGGTCTCTGATGAAGTGATTCAACGATTTGAACCGGTCCGTGCTACAGAAAAAACTCCGCTATTGGTTTCAATTGCCAGTTTTTCTTACAAGATCAATGGAATACCTCCCGATGATTCGGGTAATGGAGGCGGTTTTGTATTTGATTGCAGGAGCCTTCACAATCCGGGACGCTATGAGCCCTATAAAACAATGACCGGACGGGACAAAGAAGTGCGTGACTTTTTGGAGCAGCAAAGTCAAATGCCGCTTTTTCTGAACAGTGTTTTTAATTTGGTGGATATCGCCGTTGAAGATTATATCAAGCGAGGATTTGAGAATTTACAAATTAGTTTTGGTTGTACGGGAGGTCAGCATCGGAGTGTTTACGCTGCAGATGCATTAGCCCGTCATCTCAGAAATAAGTTTGGGGTTAAAATTGAACTCAGTCACAAAGTACAGGATGCCAAAAACTGGATCAATGCACCTGTAAATCATTGATTGTCAACTTCTAACTAGTATTTGAGCGCCTTTCCCGTTTCAGGGCACCCTACGGCAAATGGTACGAAACAACGTGAACGGCCAATGAACAATAATTTAGCACAATGAAAGCAATGATCTTTTCTGCCGGGTTGGGTACGCGTTTTAAGCCTTGGACCGATAAGCACCCCAAGGCTCTGGCAATCGTAAACGGGAAAAGTTTACTGCAACGCAATATTGAGTACTTGCAACACTATGGTATTGAGGATGTTGTTGTAAATGTGCATCATTTTGCCGATCAAATTGAGTCTGCATTGAAAGCGAATCGTGGTTGGGGCAGCAATATCACCATCAGCGATGAGCGGACACAATTACTTGAAACGGGCGGCGGCTTGTTGCATGCGAAACCCCTTCTGGAGCACAGTGGCCCTTTTGTCATTTTGAATGTGGATGTATTAACTGATCTGGATTTGTCCGGATTGCTGAATTTTCACGAGCAACACCATTCGCTCATCTCATTTGCGGTAACCAACCGGGAAACGGCCCGTAATTTCCTGTTTGATGATAGTGGGCAGCTTTGCGGATGGGTCAATAACGCTACCGGTGAAAAGCGGATTTCACTGAGCAGAGAGCATTATATACCCAAAGCGTACAGTTGTGTAGCCGTTATAGAACCTGATTTCTTTCATGTGATTCGTCAGCACGGCAAATTTTCATTAACCGATACGTACTTAGATCTGGCCAGGGATCATCTCATTCTTGGTTACGATCACAGCGGGGATAAACTGGTAGATGTAGGCAAGCCCGAAAGTGTTGTTCGCGCCGAGCAGCTTTTTACGTAAATAATCTTATTTTCTCCTTGTGAAAATGAGTCAGGAAAGCCTGACAAGGACTTTATTTCCATATCTTTGCAGCGCAAATTACAGGGCCGGAAATACGCCAGATTGTTTAAAAAAGGCCATCAGGTACTTTTGATGATTTCTGGCTTTCAAAAAACCAAAGTGTAAGCAAATCTTGCAGGAGGCTTGTTTGCTTTTTTGTTATTTCCGGCAGTTGAGCAATCAGTTTTTTTATCAATGGGACTGATGTGGCGAAGCTTTGCCGAAAATTGTAACAATTTGTTCGAATGGAAAAGTGTTGGCACGCAGTTTATACGAAACCAAGATGGGAGAAAAAGGTTCACAGCTTGTTGGTTAACAAGGGTTTTGAAGCGTATTGTCCTTTAACGAAAGTTCGAAAAAAATGGACCGATCGATATAAAATCATTGAAGAACCTCTGTTTCGTTCCTATGTTTTTGTTGCGGTTGCCAAAGACGAACAAACCAGAATTCGCTTAACAGATGGTGTCGTAAATTTTGTGTACTGGATGGGAAGGCCTGCAGTTATCAAGCAAGAAGAAATTGAAGTCATTCAGAAGTTTCTGAAAGAATACAAAGAGGTGGAGGCTTGTCCGGTAACATTTGAAGCGGGACAACGGGTTCGAATTAAAAATGGCTTATTGATCGATAATGAAGGATTAATTGTCAAAGTACAGAACAAACGAGCTTACGTGTTATTGAAAACATTGGGCTATGCCCTTACCGCTCAATTTGAAACAATCAATCTGGAAACGCTTTAGGCGATTGAAGAACGATAAACATAAAACAGAACGCATGCGTATAATCTTTTATTTAGTTACGGGTATGGTTTTATTTCTCGCGGCTTGTGTATCTCCCGAAAAGCTTCGAAAAGAACAAGTGTATTTTAATGAAGGACTTGATACATCAAAACTGGGATCATATGCCTTGGTTGAACCAGTTATTCAAAAAGGCGATTTACTGGAAATCTCAATTGTTTCAAAAAGTTCTGCATCCAATCAAATATTTAATTACTCGTATTCCAGTACTGTAAATCCTGCTCCTGCATCACTTGGTGATCCTATCGGTGCAAAAGGGTTTATGGTTGATCTTCAAACCGGTGAAATCAAATTGCCATTGCTTGGAATAATTCAGGCATCCGGAATAACTAAAAAGCAATTGGAAGCAGAAATTATTCAGAGGGCTACCGAATATTTAAAAGAGGATCCCATTGTCAACATCCGTTTCTTAAACTTCCGGATTACATTTTTAGGTCGAGTTAAACTACCCGGTTCAAAAATTTACAATTCAGAACGTGTATCCTTTTTGGATGCCTTAGGGGAAGTAGGTGGAATTGAACCCGGCGGAGATTTAAAAAAGATTTTATTGTTTCGTGAGCAAAATGGGAAAAGGGAAGTGCATGAAATTGATTTAACCAATGGGTCAATTTTTAATTCACCTTTCTATTATTTACGGCAAAACGATGTGGTTTACGTAAGTCCGACCAAGCGTCAAATTAAGAATACAGATCCAGCTAATGCCAGAGTGATGCAGTTTGCAGGTTTTGGCGTTGCGATTTTAAATTTAATTGTAATTCTAACCAGAGCCTTATAAAATGAATCAAATCAATACAGAGCAGCAAACCCTGGTCGAATCGAATGAGAAGATGATGACGTTTAAAGAAATCCTCTTTAAATACATCTCCAATCTTCCCTTATTCTTCTTTTCATTGGGTGTGGCATTAATTATAGCCTGGGCC
>CANGQQ010000060.1 GCA_947456025.1 Chitinophagaceae bacterium
GCAAGGGTTTCCAACCTTGTATGCATTTCAGGTGCACATGTCGAACACACTTGAACAGTATTACGATCTTCCCGGGAATTACAGTCCTTATTTGAATGGGTACAATCAGGACAGCTATTTGCGGATGCTGCGACGTTTACTTCTGGGAAGCCATGCTCCGGAACATGTGATTTTGCTGGAACTCAAACCGGAACATCAAAAAACATTGGTCGATTTCAATTGTACCCGAGAATATACGGGTATTGAAACGGTTTGTCTCACCCGACTTATTCCGGAAGGGCGGAAATTGTTTTATCTCAAAGAGGGGGTCAAAACGCCCATACACCGAATTTACAATCGTTTGATTTTTGATGATCTCAAAGCACAGCAGGAAGATCTGGGGCCTGTCATAGATCTAACACAAGACTGGGATGTAGAATGGGTGCCGCATCCCAATTGGTTTTACCGGATCAGCAAATATACCTTGCCCTTCATAAGACATCCCTTTGTTCCGGAAACGTTCTTTTTACATGAAGTCAAACAACTCCCTTCGGATTTGGAACACTATGTGCTCAAGCCATTGTTTTCGTTTGCAGGTCAGGGTGTCTTGATTGATGTAACACCGGAAGATCTGGAAAAGATAAACGATCCACAGCATTACATTTTACAACGCAAAGTCAATTACGCTGAAGTTATTGAAACGCCCGATGGACCGGCAAAGGTTGAAATCCGAATGATGTATGTATGGCCGGAAGGAGACGCTCGCCCACATGCGGCCATCAATCTGGCGCGCATCAGTAAAGGAAAGATGATCGGCGTTCGTTACAATCAGGACAAAGAATGGGTAGGGGGTTCCATTGCTTATTTTGAACAATCGGCCGATTAGATTCCTTTGAGAAATTGACTGCCAATATAATCTACTACCGGCACCAAACTGTTCGATTGTCTGAATACATCCAGTTGGCGATCGGCACCCGTTCCGTTCTCCAAAATCTGATGGATGGAGCTGATGGCATGACGGCTTCCCAATTCGTCAACCATGTCGTCAACAAATTCCAGTAATTCATAGATCAATGCACGTGTGTCAATTTCTTCTTCTTTACCAAAATCTATCATTTTTCCGTCCAGTCCGTAACGACTGGCTCTCCATTTGTTTTCATTGATCAGGGCCCGGTTGTATTGGATGAAATTCAGATTCTGACTTCTCAGTTGATAAAGTTTTGCAACGATTGCCTGAAAGAGCGCAGCAAGTGCAATGGTTTCTTCAACAGTCAGGGGAACATCACATACGCGGAATTCAATGGTGTTGAAAACAGGATGTACCCGAATGTCCCACCATATTTTTTTCGCGTTATCAATGCAATTGGTTTTGATCAGAAGATCGACGTAGGTGTCGTATGCTTCAATACTGTCGAAATATTCCGGAATGCCCGTTCTTGGAAATTTATCGAAAACTTTGGTGCGATAGGATTTATAGCCGGTCATCCGACCTTCCCAAAAAGGACTGTTGGTGCTGAGTGCATAAACGTGTGGTAAAAAATAACGTGCCGAATTGGCGAGATGAATCGCCATTTTACGGTTGTCCATTCCAATATGTACATGAAGACCAAAGATCAGATTACTGCGTGCAGCTTCCTGTAATTCATGAATGATTTGACTGTAACGTACATGGTCGGTAATCAACTGGTCCTGCCAGTGGCTGAAAGGATGCGTTCCACTTGCTCCAACCGCAAGTCCAAGAGAGCCAGCAATAGAACTGATGGTTCTTCTCAAATTGGCCACATCCTCCCTTGCTTCGTCAATGTTGTTGCAGATATCGGTACCCACTTCAACAACAGCCTGATGCATTTCAGCTTTTACTTTTTCTTTGAGTACTTTTTGACCTTCTGTTACAATCTTTTGCTCGTGACTTTTCAGTTCACGGGTTGCGGGATCATACACCATGTATTCTTCTTCTACACCAAGCGTGAATTGTTTATAGTTGGAGTTCCACATAATTGAATACGATTCGTTTGAATTGTGAGGAATCGGGATGGTTTCTAAGTTAGTAAAGTTTTTTGCCGGCAGCACTTCGTTTGACATATTCACCCCAGGTGAGATTGTCTTTGTCTGCTTTTTGTTCTTTCGCACGTTCGATCGCATAGGTGGCCGCCGTTTCTACCACCCAATCAAAATTTTCCTGACCCACACTTTTTAAGTCGGCATCGGGTGCAGGGTTGCAAAAATCAATGGCATAAGGGACTCCGTTCCGGAATGCCAACTCAACGGTATTGAAATCGTATCCCAAATATTGATTGATCCGAAGGACGACATCTTCCATCAATTTGAGTTTGGCAGAAGATGGATTGAAGTTGGCTGCATAACGCAAATGGTGCGGATTGCGTGGTTCGTATGACATGATGCGAACATATTTTCCGCCGATGCAATAACAACGATAATATTCTTCAAATACAATTTCTTCCTGCAAAAGCATGACCAGCTGTTGCGTTTCATCGTATTTTTCAAAAAAATCGGCGGTATTTTCCAGTCTGTATACATTTTTCCAGCCTCCACCCGCAAAGGGTTTCATATAAGCCGGAAATCCTACATAGTTGAAGATGTGGTCCCAGTCGAGCGGATAGGCCAGATTGGCAAACGATTCGTCGATGGTGTCGTCGGGTAATTCTTTGGATGGCAAGAGAACGGTTTTCGGTACGGCCACATCGATTTTGGTTGCAAGACAATTGTTGAAAAACTTTTCATCGGCACTCCACCAAAAGGGATTGTTGATTACGGCCGTTCCGGTGAGGGCTGCATTTTTTAAATAGGCCCTGTAAAAAGGGACATCCTGAGAAATCCGGTCGATGATCACAGCATATTCTGAAGCTTGTCCCTGAATGACTTTGTCGATCGTAACAGCTTCTGCAAGAATATCTTTTTCGTTTTTACTGTTTACTTTTTCAATAAATGCCGAGGGGAAAGAACGTTCTCTGCCGTACAGGATTCCAATTTTTTTAAGTGCCATAAGTATTTGTATTGATAACTCAATATAATGCACAATTCATTACAGTAAACATTAAGTTCCGATTATTTCATTTCGATTTTCCTATTTTTGAAATCATGCAGGAAGAACTCACATATAGTATTTTGGTGGAACAAAAAACGCTGTACTCTCAATACCTGAAGCGTGATGTGGTTGTAGATTTTTATTTGCCCACACATGTAAAGCATCCCGAACAGATGAATCTGTTGCTCATCAATGACGGACAGGACTTGCCCCAAATGCCTTTTGATGAACTGCTGCGTGACCTGTACTATTACCGCGATATCGAGCCGCTCTTTTGTGTAGGGATTCATTGTGGTGCTGATCGTAAAAATGAATACGGCGTGGCACATCAGGCCGACTATCTGGGGCGTGGTGCCAAAGCAGCTGCCTACACCCATTTTGTGTTGCAAGAGCTGCTTCCTTTCATTCGCAAAGAATATCATTTGCCGTTTTTTAAGGAGAAAGCCTTTGCGGGTTTTTCTTTAGGCGGACTGATGGCATTGGATCTTGTTTGGAATCATCCCGAAGAGTTTTCAAAAGCGGGTGTATTTTCAGGTTCCTTGTGGTGGCGACAAAAAGCGTATGACGCGGGTTATACCGATGAGGCCGACCGGATCATGCACAATCAGATCAAAGCAAGCAAAACGGCTCCTTTTGGATTGCGCTTCTTTTTTCAGACCGGCACAATGGATGAAAAAAGCGACCGGAATCATAATGGCGTCATCGACTCCATTGACGATACGCTGGATCTGATCCGTGAATTGAAACAAAAAGGGTTTTCTGATTGGGCGATTCAATATTACGAAATGGAAGGAGGGCGCCATGATGTTGCAACATGGGCAGAAGCCTTTCCACATTTTTTGAAATGGGGATGGGGGAAACACCACCACTAAGTTGTCTGGAAAACAGGCCAACTCAAGTCCTGCAACCTTCACGATCTCATTGTTTTAGCACTGTTCTCACATTCGGGTTAAACAAAGCGCTTCTTCTTACAAAAGAAAGCCGATCCTTCTCAATCAGGAAAACACCATATTTCAGTTAACTTTGCACAAATTTTTATATGCTCCATTCAATCGAAAGTGCAATTGAAGATATCCGTAACGGGAAAATGGTCATTGTTGTGGATGATGAAGATCGTGAAAACGAAGGTGATTTTATTGTTGCTGCACGTTTTGCAAGTCCAGAAGTCATCAACTTCATGAGTAAGTTTGGTCGTGGGTTGATTTGTATGGCACTGACCGATCAACGTTGTAAAGAACTCGACTTGCAGGCGATGGTTCCAACAAATACTTCTCTGCATGAGACGGCTTTTACCGTTTCGGTTGATTTAATCGGACAAGGAACGACCACCGGCATATCGGCACATGATCGTTCCAAAACTATTCTGGCCATCATTCAACCCGATACGCAGCCCGAAGCGTTGGCACGTCCCGGACATATTTTCCCTTTACGCGCTATGAATGGAGGCGTACTGAGACGTTCCGGACATACAGAAGCGACGATCGATCTGGCACGATTGGCAGGATTGGAACCGGCAGGGGTATTGGTGGAAATCATGAATGAAGACGGATCAATGGCCCGTTTACCTCAGTTGGAAGTTATTGCAGAACAACATCAATTAAAAATTATCTCTATCAAGGATTTGATTGAGTATCGTTTGAAAACCGATTCTTTGATCGAAGAAATAGTAAGGGTTGAAATGCCCACCCGCTTTGGAAACTTTCAATTGATCGCTTTCAAGGAAAAGGAAACGCAACAAGAACATCTGGCACTGGTGAAAGGAACGTGGCAAGAATCGGAACCGGTGTTGGTTCGTGTACATTCTTCCTGCTTTACCGGCGATATTTTAGGGTCATTGCGTTGCGATTGTGGCGATCAGCTTCATGGTGCCATGCAATTAGTGGAACAGGAAGGAAAAGGAATTGTACTGTACATGAATCAGGAAGGAAGAGGTATTGGACTGCTCAACAAACTGAAAGCATACAAACTTCAGGAGCAGGGAATGGATACCGTTGAAGCCAATCTTCACTTAGGTCTCCCCATGGACGCTCGCGATTACGGAGTGGGGGCGCAAATTTTGCGTTATCTGGGGGTTTCTAAAATAAAACTGATCAGTAACAATCCTAAGAAGAGAGCCGGATTGCTGGGATATGGATTAGAAATTGTAAGCACCGTTCCCTTGTCTGTCAGTCCCAACGAGCACAATCAAAAATACCTCGAAACGAAGCGGGATAAAATGGGGCATGAAATTCTGAAATAATCAGGGTGTTTTTCGTCTGCCAAACAAATGGAATTGATCAAATTCCTGAACATAGGAAAAACTCATTCCGGTACGATCGCTTCTTCGTTGAATGTCAAAGATGCTTCTGTAAAAGCCAATGATCCTGAGTTTTCCGTCGGGAGTGATGAGCCACTCCAGCGATATGTCGGGTGTGAGTTGGTTGTTGTATTGAAGCGAAGTGGTTTGTCCGGCCGAAACCAATACCGAACCGCCGGCTTTTAATACAATCCTTCCATTTAACAAGCGTTGTGTGATCCCGAAATTGCCTGTTCCCTGAAAACCATATCCCTGTGCTTGTGTGCCGGAGACCAAACCCGGATTAAAAGTGATGTAAGGATCCAGATTTAATTTATTGACACCTGGTATGGAATTGAGGACGTAGCCCAGCCCGGAAGAAATCTGTTGCACAATGAACTCAGAAATGGTGCCCGCCGCTCCGCTGATAAATGTATTACCCAGGCCTTGTCCGGCAACGGTGTTGGGGCTTCCGCTGATGAATGAATTGAACAGTAGAAGTGATGTGATTTGCTTGTTCATTTCACCCGGATTCGAATACAGTTGATTGAGACCGCTGATGGTAAGTGGATTGTTACGGCAGGGGTGTCCCTGGGGTAGTTCAAACCGGAATTGTATGTTGGTGTTTTTTAAAGTGCCCGACACATTACCAATGACAAGTATCTTGTTCCGTTCGTTGTTGCAGTTTCTTGCTAAGTCTGCAGGTAAACGCACATTATCAACGGTACAAATGGCGTCGATATTGATTTGCGCATCGTATGGGTCACCATTCCAGTTGATCGTGCCTTTGTTGATCAAAAATGGTTTTGTAAATAAATATTGCCAGTTTAAGGTGTAAAGTCCTTTTGTAATCTCAAAGTTGCCGGTCATGGTCGTTTTTTCGAAGGTCCCCACCCGCAGGTTGAAAGAGCCGCGTCCTTGTCCTTCAATAACATCATTTGTGACTTCATCAAAAATCAGATACACTTTCGCATAGGGGTTGGCAATGATATCAAGGTCCACCAAAAAGGAAGAGGTTGTTTTAATATTGGAAATAGCCTTCATTTCGCTTCCATATTTTCGGAATACAATAAAGTCGGAGGTTCCGGTTACCCGACTGTCGGAAGTTGGAAGATAAATTTTTGAGCTGTCTGTGGGTACGCCGCGCAGTTTCAAAATCATTTTATTCACCGGCCCTGAGATGCTGCCTTCTGCTGCTGCTATCACTTTGCCGTAAAAAAGGGAATTGTCTTTTTTCTCGGTATTTAAAACCAGCAATCCGCGTTTTTCATCGTTGGTCTTAAAATGCAGATCAAAGGAGAGCTGGTCAAAAAAGCGGTGATACATGATGCCTTTAAAGGTGGCGGTTCTGTTGTTCGTATCCGAGAGTTTAATGTTGCCGAAATCGATTGCGCCGGGTTTAAATTGCAAAACCGTTCCGTTTTCTACAATGTATTTGCATTTGGTATAATCCAGAATAAATGAGGCTTTGTTTAGAGTGATGGATCCGGTTATTTCGGGACTGGTACCTTTTCCCTGAATACGCAGCATTCCGTTTCCTGTTCCTTTCATATCGGTCATGATAACGGAAAGGTATTTTTGAACAATGCTGAGCGGTTCGTTTTTGATTACAATCCAATTGTCGGTATAGATGTTTTCAGGGTCTTTGATCGTTGTACTCCCTTTGATGTTGAACTGATGCAGTAGATTTTCAGAGGAAGTTTCGTAATTGATCACACCTGTTTCGGGATTGTAATTGGCGGTGAGTTTTAAAATACCGATCGAGTCATTATTAAACCGGAATCTTTCGGTTGTTGTACTAGCTTCGATCCTGTAATTGCCCAATGGGTTTTGAATGTCGATCCGTCCGGTAATGCTACCCTCAATTCTGGGATCTTTAAAGAGAAATGGAGTAATGTCGCCCAGTTCAACTTTTCGTAATTCAATAATCAGGTCATCGTAGTTGCCGGTTTCAGAAGGGTGTGTATAAGCCAGCAGTTCTTCCTTACCACTCGTAAATTTGATGCCATCCGATTGAATGATTCCTTTACCAAGAAACAGTTCACTCTCTTTTTCCAGTTGCCATTTCTTTTCGTTGACCATCAGTGTGGATGGAAGGAATCGAATTGTAAATCCTGTTTTGCCGGCTTTGAAGCGTGCATTCAGGTTCGCATCCTTAATCGTCCGGGAAGCACTGGTTCGAAGCGAGAGTGTGCCGGTATCACTGGAAGCTGTTATTGTAAAATCGGTATTGGGTAAATGGAGACTGTCGTTGAATAAGATTTTATCAATGGTGCCCTTGAGATGAAGTTTACGCCAGTCGCTTTCTCCCTCGATTTGTACATTTTGAAACAAAAGATTGTTGTATTCAAACGAAGGGACCTGCGTGTAAAGGTTGAATTGTTTTTCATTTACATCGATATTGCCCTGAATGGTGGCATCGTCAAAGCCTTTGATGGGAGCCCCCAGTAAACTGATGAAGGGAGAGATATTCTTCGATTTGACCTGGAATGTCAGTTTTTGAAAAGCGACTTCCTTTTTGGGTGCATTGAAATAAGCCGGGAAATAATTGTGTAAGATCGACTGTGTTAGAAGCGGCAATTTTAAGAGGCTGAATTGTCCCGCAATAGAAGCATCGATTTCATTACTCTTCAGCAAAAACAGTTTCGATCCATCGGGTAAAAGATTGTTGGAAACGTGAAGTGAGTCGAACGACAAGGGTGTTCCGTTGCTGAGCAATACGGCATTGTTTATGACCGCTGTTCCCGTAAAGTCGTCAATCGTTTTTGCCTTGAAATTGAAGTCGAAGTTGCAGCTTAAGTCCAGATTTTGCCGAATCAGTTTCAGTTCTTTAAACCGACTGTTTGAGAGCACGCCGGTCAGCTTGTAAACGGGTGTGTCACGTCCCAGATCAACTTGCCCGGAAGTAGTGAGCGTCAGGTTGGGGTCGTTGACACTGAGTGTTCCGGTTATCAACCTGTGATCGAGATTGCCTTTGAGTACAATTGAATGGTAGTTGTACCCCTTGAGCTCGATTTCCTGGATGGTGCCATCCAGGGCCACGACCGCATTTTTAAATTGGAATCCTTTCCCCTTTACTTTTCCTTTCATGGCCACTTTCCCCAGTAATGGTAGATTGAGGAATGTTCCTAAAGCAAATCCGTTTGTTTGGATGCTGCCGGAATAAACCGGTACCTGATTTTTCGGGAGTTTCAGGTTCAGGTCACAAACAATTGTGCCCAAATTGCTTTGCAGCGTTCCGTACGTGACAAAGTCGTTCAGGTATCCTGTGTAATTGCCCTGAAAACGGAGATAGTTGATTTGCGAAAGTTGTGGTACCGTTATTTTCTTGAGCAGGGGTAGAATTTTAACCGCATCCCTGTAGGTGATGTAAAAGAGTTTCGATTTGATATCAAAAAAGGTGTTTTCAATTTCAGGTAATCCATCAATGATGAAATTCCCCTCTAAAGAAGATTCTTTACCCGCTTTCAATACCACATTTTTCCCTTTCAGATGATCAACGGTACCGTTTACTTCTCCGTTGATAAAAATCGATTCATGCCAGTCGCGCAATTCAGGAGCAAAGTAGGCGAGATCATCGGTGTGAATTTGACTTTTGCTGAAATTTCCTTTCATGACCACGTTGGTGATGAATGCGCTCATGTCCTCATTGAAATCAGCATAATTCATCGAAAAGTAATCGGAAAGAATGCTTTTGGGCGTTTGCAGTTTCAGATTCCGAAATTCCATGGCCTTTGTATTCCAAACCCATTGTGCTTCCAGGTTGTCAATTTGAAAACCGCTTCGTTCTTTACCTGTTAGTTGAATTGTGGATACCAGACTGTCGCCCTGTATAACAACATCGCTCAAATGCGCATCCAGTTTGGTGATTCCAATATGCAAGCCGTCAAAATGATCGAAGGGTTTGCGCTCTGTTGCTTTATCGTATCGAAAATGGCCATCCGTTAAGAAAACATGATCGGCCTCTACGACCCAATGATCGGGATTGAGTGAAACGGAATCCTGATTTGTTTGAGGGCGTATTGGAGGATTAGAAATTTTGGGCGGTCGGTTTCCTTTATAGTGACTTAAGAAGAAGTGGGGTGTTTCAATTTCCAGTCTTTCTAAGCGAACAATTTTTTTCTTGAAATTGATTTCTCTCGGATCAAGCAGGAGGTAGCCGAAACGCATTTCCATGGTTTCGCCGCGCCAGTCGTCTTTTTGAATGATGTGTACATCCGTCAACTTCGCTTTTTGAAGAATCAATTCAATGGTTTCTTTCTTTTGTTTAGATGTTGAAGGCGATGAAAAATAGTCGGTCAGAAACGCATAATTCCAGACTGAATCCTTCCGGTTGAGATAAACCGAAGTGTGTTCCAGATACAAATCACGGATCACAGCTTTTTCTTTGAGAAAAAACCAGTTGGTAATGCCTAATCCGGCTCTTCCGCAATACAATAAAGTGTCCTTTTTTTGATCTTTGATCAGGACGCCTTCAAGCAAGACTTTCTTAAACAGGGAGAAATTTACATGTTTAACGGACACTTCGGCATGCAACTCTTTCGAAAGACGTGACGCCGCCTGATCAACCAACCAGTTCTGAACCGGAGGGGATTGAACCAATACCCATACCGTTAGCAACAGTAGCAGGAGGGCCAGTAAAAAACGGGATAGTATTTTAATGAGTTTCCGAATCAAAATTAAATTCAGCAAATTTAACCAAATGAGACCTCATAGCAAATACAATACCGATTTCGGTTTGAAATGAGCCTACTTTTAAGAAAATCCTTGCATCTTTCAATCGGGGCGGGTTGCCCCATACCGATTATGAACCTAACTGCAAGTGCTATTTGTTGATTAAATAACCGATTCCCAGGCTGATCGTTCTGTATTTTAAAGACGGACCGTTGTCAGTATTAATCATATTGCTGAGGCCGTGCACGTATTCCAGAAGAAGACGAAATCCTGCTTTACCATCATACCCCAATCCTGTATGCCAGGCTGCATCATATTTTCCGTAAGTCTGGTATCCGTATTTTAATTTCCGGTTTAAAGGAATATTGTTGTTGTTCTGTTCCGTTTGATTGCCCCCTAAGCCGATACCAATGGACGGTCCTGCCTGAATGAAAAACGAATTGACTTTTTCGGAGGGGTGTTTCAGATAGAATTGCAGGAGGGGAGCGATGCGGACTTGCACTTCATTGATTTTACTGTACCGGTTCGGATTCAGGTCCTTGGTATTCAGACCTCTGTAGTTGAGGTCGAGTTGTGGGGCAAAATGCAGGTGGTTGTCAAAAGGAATTTTCATCATGAATCCGGCATAACCTCCATAAAACGGTTTGGTTGAGATGGTTTGTTCCGATTTGTAGGGAGAAGTGGTAAAATTAAACCCGGCTTTTATGCCCCATCGAACAGGCCCCAAATCCTGTGCAAGAAGATAATGATTCGAGATGGTGAGCAGTAATGCGATCAAAATTGTCTTTTTCATGCTGATTGGTATTAAAAGTAACCTGTTATGAGTTTTTTAGCTTCAAATTCAACGGCAATCGGTCGTAAGCGAAAGTAACTGTGATTGAACGTTAACGTGAAAGTTTGCAAATGTAACAACTCATCCGTTTTGTTGCAAGATTTCAGATTGGGGGAATATTCTTTCCAATAAAGGCTTTTTTCAATTGCTTTTTTTACTTTCGGACATATATTTTTTACATGAACAGGATCGCTTTGTTTGCAGCAGGATTGATTTTCGCCATTTCTTCAATCGCACAATTGAAAAGTCCGGAACAATTTCTGGGCTACCAACTTGGGACCCGTTATACGCCGCACTGGAAAATTACTTCCTATTTTGAATATCTGAGTACAGCCATGCCCGAAAAGGTCCGGCTGCAACCCTACGGTAGAACCTATGAAGGTCGTCCGTTGTTTGTGGTGTTTATTTCGGATCAGGACCATATTTCGAATTTGGAATCCGTCCGACTTAATAATCTCCGACTTGCTTTGCTGACAAGCGATAAAATGGCTCCACGAACGGACCTTCCGGTAATAACATGGCTGAGTTACAATGTCCATGGGAACGAAGCCTCTTCCAGTGAAACGGCCATGTTAACAGCCTATACATTATTAAAGCCGGATAACCGGCAGGCGTCCGACTGGTTGAAGAAAACAGTGGTTGTAATTGACCCCTGTTTGAATCCTGATGGACGAGACCGGTATGTAAACTGGTTTCAGTCGGTCGTTGGAATTCATCCCAATCCAAGAATGGATACCCGTGAGCATAGAGAACCCTGGCCTGGAGGAAGAACGAATCACTATAATTTTGATTTGAATCGCGATTGGGCATGGCAAACTCAAGACGAAACGATACAACGGATTCAATTATACAATCAGTGGATGCCGCAAATTCATGTTGATTTTCACGAACAAGGGATCAATGAACCTTATTATTTTGCTCCGGCAGCCGAACCCATTCATGATGTGGTAACACCCTGGCAACGATCATTTCAAACGACTATCGGTAAAAATCATGCGCGTTATTTTGATGCCAACGGCTGGCTTTATTTTACACGTTTGCGTTTCGATTTGTTTTATCCTTCGTATGGCGACACTTATCCCATGTACAACGGAGCCATTGGCATGACCTATGAACAGGCCGGCCATTCTGCTTCCGGAACCAGGGCATTAACCGAGGAGGGAGATACTCTTACCTTGAACGATCGAATCCTGCACCATCATACAACCGGATTGAGTACGGTGGAAATGGTGGCGGCACATGCTTCCAAAATCATTCAGGAGTACCGTTCCTATTTTCAAAAAGGAGTAGAGAACGGTTATGGGACTTACAAAACCTATATCGTCAAAAAAGGGATTGCTGATGCAGAACGTTTTCAATCCTTGCTTCGCTTGCTTGATAAAAACGGTATTCAATACAAGCAGGGTACAGGAACAGGAACTGGATACAATTACACAACCGGGAAAGACGAATCGTTTACAATTGAAAAAGGCGATTTGGTAATCAGCAATGCACAACCCCGTTCCGCATTGGTACAGGTGTTGTTTGAGCCCCGTTCCAATCTCAGCGATTCGGCCACGTATGATATAACAGCCTGGAGCATTCCCTACGTTTATGGTTTGCAGGCCTTCGCTTGCAAAAACCGAATCACCGGTCTGTCGGAATTTCTAAAAGAGGCCCCGGTGCACAACCAGCCTGTAGAATCCTATGCTTATATTATTCAATGGCAAGGCGTACAGAGTGCGAAAGCTGTAGGCAAACTGCTTCAGAAAGGACTTTTGCTGCGTTACAGTGAAGTGCCGTTTGAAGTGGACGGACAAAAATTCAACAGGGGCGCAGTGCTGATTCTAAAAGCAGGAAATGCCATTCAGGGGAAACAACTCGCTGAGATTGTTGCAGAAGTTGGTAATGAAACAGGAGTGGCCATCCATACCGTTTCAACCGGATTTGTGGATAAGGGCGCTGATTTTGGAAGTGATCTGGTCCATTCATTGCGTTACAAACGAGTGGTCCTGCTTACAGGCGACGGAACAAATTCAAATGCCGTGGGAGAACTTTGGCACTTTTTTGATCAGCAACTGGAATATCCCGTTTCCTTGGTACAGGTGGCGGATTGGAATCGCCTGGATTGGAATCACACTGATGTTTTGATTTTGCCGGACGGCAACTACAGGTTTTTAACCGATAAAAATGCAGTGGAACGTTTGCATGATTGGGTAAGTAAAGGCGGAAAGCTCATTGCGCTGGAATCTGCTGTTGCGGCCATCTCAAAACTGGAATGGGGGCTAAAATCTAAAAAAACGGAAGAGGTTTCCGCGAAAGATGTTTACGATCCGTTGAAGTCTTTTGAAAATCGTGAGCGGGATTATATTACGTCCATTACACCCGGGTCGGTTTATAAGTTGCAAATCGACAACACGCATCCGTTGGCATTTGGATATCCTTCCTTTTATTTTACATTAAAGCAAGATGATCGTTTATATGAATTTATGGGAGAGAATGGATGGAATGTAGGGGTAATCAAACAACAAAGTCAGATTGCCGGATTTGTGGGCTCCAAACTAAAGGAACGAATGAAAGACGGCTTGCTGATTGGTGCCCAAAACATTGGAAATGGCTCGGTTGTGTTTTTGTCCGACAATGTGCTGTTCAGAAGTTTTTGGGAGAACGGCAAGTTGTTTCTTTGCAATGCCTTGTTTTTTTAATCATTTCCATTAAGGA
>CANGQQ010000061.1 GCA_947456025.1 Chitinophagaceae bacterium
ATTATTTACAACGGTTGGACACCCCCACAAACCTTTGATCGCAGGGAACGGAGGTTTGATACGTGGATTACCTCTTTTTCCTTCCAGCGATTCAATTAATGCCGTTTCTTCACCACAGATGTAGGCACCAGCTCCAGGTTGAACATAAACTTCACAATCAAATCCGCTGCCTAAAATATTTTTACCCAACCATCCGGAAGCTCGTGCTTCTTCGATGGCTTTCTCCAGAATTTCTTTAACCCACCAGTATTCACCACGGATGTAAATGTAAGATCGGTTACTTCCCAGGGCATAAGAAGCTACAATCATTCCTTCAATCAGTAAATGCGGAATGAATTCCATTAAATAACGATCCTTAAAGGTACCGGGCTCACTCTCATCTGCATTGCAAACGAGATAACGTGGAACGCCTTCGGGCTTCGCCAAAAAACTCCACTTCATTCCTGTAGGGAACCCTGCTCCCCCACGACCACGTAATCCGCTTTTCTTCACCTCCTCCACAACTGCATCCGGAGCCATGGTTTTTAATGCTTTTTCGACACTGCGGTAACCACCTTCACGGCGGTAAACCTCATAATGGCGGATGCCTTCAATATGCGCTTTGTCCAGTAATAATTTTCTTCCCATATTCCGGTTCTCTTGCAGAGCTGTTAAGATTTAGATTTCTTTTCGAACCATTCGGGCTTCAACCGATAGGTCCATCTTAGTACAATAGACGTAACAACCAAAACGAGTCCGCACGTTGCTAAAGTAACTTTCACCTGTGCTGTATCAACCGCATAACTGGCAAGCACCAAAGCGACTCCTGCAAGTGTCATTAAAAAAGCGAACCATACTAATTTTGGCAATTTCTTTTCCATCAACTTCTCAATTTGCTTTTGATCTTCCTTCAGAAATTAATTGATCTATTTTTTCTTTTGTCAGATGTTCTCTGTAATCGGGACCCAACTGCATCATTGGGGCATAACCACATGCACCCAAACATTCCACGGTTTTAAGTGTAAACAATCCGTCGGCAGTAGTTTGTCCGGGACGAATCCCCAATTGCTCAAAAATATAAGCAACAATGTCATCACTACCCCTCAACATGCACGGTCCGGTTTGACATACTTCGAATACGGTTTTCCCAACCGGTTGCAAATTGTACATACTGTAAAACGTCGCAACTTCATATACCTCTATCGGAGTGATATTCAATAATTGCGCAGCATAGTCCATTGCATCAGAACTCAGCCATCCGCCGTTTGCTTTTTGTATGAAATGCAGCAATGGAATGA
Source organism: Chitinophagaceae bacterium (assembly GCA_947456025.1). GTDB lineage: Bacteria > Bacteroidota > Bacteroidia > Chitinophagales > Chitinophagaceae > Lacibacter. The sequence goes on from CANGQQ010000061.1 coordinate 1,278, forward strand.
GTGCGCTCTTTTGCTTCCCTTCGGGATAATGAGTAATCATTTCATCTACCTGCTTCAGTTGATCTTCAGAAAAAGTCATTCTTTATTTTTCAGATTTACAGATTCAAAATAGGATCATTATGCATCCAGTTCACCGGCAATCAAATTCAAACTACTCATAACCACAATGGCATCGCTTAGCATACTTCCTTTAATTAATTCTTCGTAGGCTTGATAATAAATAAAGCAAGGTCTGCGAAAATGTAACCGATAGGGAGTTCTTCCTCCATCACTGATTAAGTAAAAACCCAACTCACCATTAGCACCTTCTACACTGTGATAAACTTCACCTTTGGGCATTTCGATTTCACCCATGATGATTTTAAAATGCCAGATGAGGGCTTCCATACTGGTATACACATCTTTCTTTTCAGGAAGGTAATATTCAGGAACGTTTGCATGATACACATCGGACGCAGCACCCTTCATATCTTGTATTTTCTGATAGGCCTGTTCGATGATGTGCAAACTTTGCCACATTTCCTGATTCCGAACCAAAAAGCGGTCGTATGTATCTCCGGTTGAACCAACAGGAATGGTAAAATCAAAATCTTCATAAGAAGCGTACGGCGTATGAACGCGAACATCATAGTCAACACCGGCAGCTCTTAAATTGGGCCCGGTGAATCCATAGTTCAATGCTCTTTCGGGAGAAATTGGTCCGCAACCAATGGTGCGATCCATAAAGATTCGGTTGCGTGTAAAGAGATCTTCAAACTCCTTTAGTGCTTTTGGATATTCCTTTAAAAACTTCTCCAGCTTTTGCCAGGCAGCAGGTGTAAAATTTCGTTCAAAACCTCCAATTCTTCCAATATTGGTCGTCAACCTACTTCCGCAGATTTCTTCATAAATCTCATAAATCAACTCCCGGTATTCCATCAGATACACGAAACCGGTAAACGCTCCCGTATCAACACCTACAATCGAATTACAAATCAGGTGATCACTGATACGGGCCAACTCCATTAAAATGATGCGTAAATAATCAACACGTTTGGGCGTTTGTATGTTCAGCAGCTTTTCGCAGGTCATATGCCAGCCCATATTATTGATGGGACTGCTGCAATAATTCAGTCGGTCCGTGATAGGAGTGATTTGATACAGAGGGCGACGTTCTGCTAATTTTTCAAATGCCCGATGGATGTATCCAACTGTTGATTCGGCAGACAAAACACGTTCCCCATCCATTTCCAGGATATTCTGGAATACACCGTGCGTGGCCGGATGCGTAGGCCCCAGATTCAGTGTTGTTGTTTGCTTTTCGATTGAACCTTCCGGTAATAAAATATTTTGTACTTCACTCATGACATTCCATTTGAAAATTTGCAAATCTGAGCCGGTATGTGCCTTTGAATCTTACCATAAGGTAGAGGCGTTCCGGTTTCAAATCCGCCGTTAAATCGTACCACCCCTTCCAAACATTTCGTCATCCTTATCAACTCTTGTCTGATCCTCCAACGGGAATTCTTTCCGTAAAGGGAAATAATCCATCTCGTCTACGTTCAATATGCGTTTCAGGTTGGGATGACCAACAAAATTGACACCATAAAAATCATAGGTTTCACGCTCCATCCAGTTGGCTGTCGCAAAAAGTTGCGTAGCCGTAAAAACGTCAGGTGTTTGTATATCCGTAAATACCTTAAAACGGATCCGTACATTTTCCACCAGATTGTGAAGATGATAGACCACAGCAAGCTCACGTCCTTTTTGGTCGGGATAATGCACGGCCTGAAGATCAGTCAGAAACCGAAACTGCAAATCCTGCTCATCAAACAAATATTGAAGGACTTTCAAATTCAAATCCTTGGGTGCTTCAAACGTAAGCATCCCGTATGGTTCTGTAAAACTGTTGACCTGTTCACCAAACTTTGCAATCAACTTCTCCTGTATGATCTGATTTGTTAATGACATTCAAATTGGGAATTTGCGAATCCTGAATTTTATATCTTATTGCTATGGCATTTCAAATGGTGATTACCGAAGGACGACCCTTGGACACCTTATTGTATGCCGTAGCTGTTTAATAATTTTTGGTAATGCTCACTGTTTCTTCTGCGCAAACTCTCCTGACCAACCAATTCCTGAATTTTCATCAGTCCGTCCAAAATCGCTTCAGGTCTTGGGGGGCAACCGGGTACATAAACATCAACCGGCACCACTTGATCGATTCCCTGTAACACACTATATGTATCAAAAATTCCTCCGCTGCTGGCACAAGCACCAACGGCCATTACCCAACGCGGTTCGGCCATTTGAAGGTAAACCTGTTTCACAACAGGAGCCATTTTTTTAGAAATAGTCCCCATAACCATCATCAGATCGCACTGGCGTGGTGTAAAAGCCATCCGTTCCGATCCAAAACGACCGAGATCGTAATGTGCGGCCGCTGTAGCCATGAACTCGATACCACAGCAAGAGGTCGCAAAAGGTAGTGGCCAAATTGAATTTTTACGTGCCAGCCCAACCACTTCGCTTAGCTTGGTGGCGAAAAAACCTTCTCCCATATGACCCTCCGGAGCATCTACAACGCTGATGTGCCCTTTGTAATCTATGGGTTTGGGGTTGATATTAAATTGTACCGGACGAGCCATTTTTCAATAATTTGAATTGTTTCGATTGAACTTTGTTTATACACTCTCTCTAACAGTCGTGTTTCAAAAAGGTTGCTGTTCTTTAACGCAAAACAAGACTCTTCCTGCTTAATCTTCCCAGTTTAGTGCTCCCTTTTTGATGATGTAATAAAATCCGCAAATAAAAAAGCTCACAAACATCAAAACAGCAGCAAAACCACCCCAGCCCAATTCTTTAAAATTCACTGCATAGGGATAAAAGAAGATCACCTCCACATCAAACAAGACGAATAAAATTGCCACCAAAAAATACTTTACCGCCATCGGTTGACGTGCATTCCCGTGTATTTCGATTCCGCTTTCAAAGTTTTCCAACTTTTGATCGGTTGCACGTTTGGGGCCCAGAAAATGTGTAAGAGCCATCATAAGCGCAACGAAACCAATGGCAAATAAAATCTGAATGCCAATGGGAAAATAATTACCGGAGTCGTTAATAGCCGAGGAGGTCTGAAGTACAGGGTTCGATTGCAGTAGATAAAACCAGTTGGTCATTTTTATTGTTTGTCGGCGCAAAAATAAGACAGCTATACCACATAATATCAGTAAGTTCAATAAAAAATCCCCTTATTGAATAAAGGGGATTCATTTATACAGTACCGATGTCTTCGGGTTTATTTTTTAGGCTTGGCGCCTACGGGTTTGGTTCCGGATGGCTTGGGTGCTGTTTGTTTAACCCCCGGCGATTTCTGCTGACCGCCCGCAGAAGATTTAGGAGCAGAAAGCTGTTTCTTAAATTCAGCGGCCTCCTTGTCTAACGGGTCCAGCGCCAGTATTTTATCGCAATACTCAATCGCCATTTTACTGTCCTTTTTAACAATGGTAGCATATCCAATGAAATAGCGGTAGGCAATTTTTACTCTTGAACGCAGGGTTAAGGAATCTTTGCCTCTTGTTGCGAGATCAATGAATTTTTCAAAATGGGGATTGGCCAGTCCCTGAGCCATGGTAGTGTCTATACTCCAGCCGGATCGGCCTCTCCAGTAATAACCCAGCGCTTGTTCCGGATAACGACCGGTATAAACGGAAAATACACTATCGGCTTTAAAATAATTTGCAAATTGCTTGTCACCTGCATCAAAATAAGCAACACCCAGATTGTACAAATCAACATTAGTAGGTGTTTTTTTGACCTGGAATTGTTTTTCAAGCCAATAAGCTATACCGGGCTTGTCGCCTAACTTTTTAGCAAGATCGGCTGCTTTTTGTAAACAAGTCACTCTGTTTTCAGCCAGAGTATCCAATGAAATACTACGCTCATAATAAGAGTAGGCTTTTGTCTCACTACCCGGAATACCGGCTAATATGTCGGCATACAATTCATAATCTTTGGGGACAATTTCATCGGGATCTGCTTTCTTGAAAAACTCATCGGCAGAAGCCAACGCATTGGAATAATCACTAAGGGCTTTATAACTGTATGCTTTCAACCTGTAAATACGCGGCTTAATCACATTGACACCCACTTTTGCAATTAAGGCATCTGATTCTGCGATGGCCTGACTGTATTGTTTTGACGCATATTTCAAATCGATGCGGTAATAATCATTTTGCGGGTCCTCATCAATCACGCTGATGTATTTGTGAAGGTAATCCTCTGCTTTTGCTACATCCCGGAAATACCAATATACATAAAGTGAATAATAAACAGGACCATAATTCGGGTCGGTTGCTACTGCCTGCTCATAGGCGGGGAGGAAGAATTCCTTGTTTTTTTGAGTTTCATAAATTTGTCCTTCCTTATGCCATGCTGACGCCAATCCAGGATTCATACTCAAAGCGGTTTTGTACGAAACAATCGCATTGCCCCCATCCAATTGCTTCCGATAGGCGTCTCCGATGGTAATATAAAGCATTGCATCTTTAAAGCCCTTGAGCGTGGTTGCCAATTGCAATTTGGTTAAAGCATAAGAAGGATCGCCCTGCTTGACATTGATGTTCGCTCTGCCTACAGCATGAAGCACCTCGATGTCTTTTGCCTTCGTTAGACTGATTGCTGTTTCGAACCGACTTTTGGCATCAGTCTGTTTGTTTTCATACAATTCGATTTCACCAATCCCTACAAGGAGCAAAGGCGCATTTCCATTGGTTTGGAGAGCTGTTTGGTAGACCTGTCTGGCATTTGAAACTTGTCCCAAACCCAAATAAGCCTGACCAAGCCAATAAGCTGCTTCTGTATTTGAAGGTGCCGCGGTCCATATTTTTTGAAACACATCGCGTGCACTCGCAAAGCGCTCGTAATAAATAAATTTTTTGCCTTCTTCAAGTGTTTGTGCAACCGACTGAAGATTCAAGACAACCCAAAAAACACATGTTAAACCAAATAACCGTTTCATTCTGATAAACTTTGAATTAAGGAATGGTAAAAGTATAGATTATTCTATTAAGGCTTTACTAATTTTAACTGCGTTTCCCGAACTAAAAATGGCCGCCAAGCAGGCACCACATAACCACGGCGAAAGATCAATTGACCACGATCGCTTTTCATAAAATTCACGAATGCTTTTCCTAGCCCATTGTGATTTTCCTTTAACACATAATAAATACCCCTGCTATACGGATAACGTTTCGTTAAAATCTCCTCCTGCCAGGGTTTTGTAAAAGAACTGTCTTTGCAGGAGGTGCAGGAAACCCATGCGATTCGCACCTGATTTAACAGGGAAAGTTGTTCCGGATCTTCAGGATTCCCGATCCAGCTTACACCAACAAACCCAACAAAACCCTTGTGGCCTGCAATGTATTGAACCACATCACGACTCGTTCTTGCTGCCATGATTTGACTTGTGTTCAAAGTTGCTGTTTTTAAAACCGAATCCATAAAGTACCGCACCGTGCTTGTTGCTTTTAATCCATCAAATACAATTCCATAGTTCTTCGAACTTTTACCTTTTAACATTTGAATCACATCTCCGGTGGTAAACACAGAGTCCGGATCGTTTCTGTTCACCACTAATGCAATTGCGTCAAAGGCAAGCAACCCACTTTGAGGGTATAATTTTAAAGAATCGTAATAATATGCGGCCTGTTGCTCTGTTAATTTATTGGTAACAATGACCATTCGGGTAGAATCATTCATCATGTCGTTCCAGCAATCTGCCTCCGGCTTGTAGGTTGCAATGATTTTGGCTTTGGGAAATGATGATTGATAGACTTTGATTTGCTCTTCCATGATGGGACGAAAGGTTTCATCCACACTGATATGAATCGTGCCGTCGGAAGCAGAATCTGAAGTTGTTTTCGAAGCCTGTTTGCAAGCAACAAGAACCCACACTAAACAGATGATAAAAAAAGAGAATCGTTTCATGATACTGTATAGAAAGTTTTGATCCCCCTGAAAATTCGAAATGCACCGTAAGCGACTGAAACAATCCCGAAAATCAATACCATCTCGGGAGGAGGAAAACTCAATTGCTGTCCTCTGATTTTGGAAAACACCAACAACAAACCCACTCCTGCATAAATACATCCCATAAGGACATCAAATACCGATTTGATATTGATTCTTCGTTTGCCGGATGAGGACGATTGATCCATGTGGTTTCAATTTGCGGCCGCAAGTTAATTCTTTTTTAGAGCCTTTCTCTATGACCGATCAAGAATGCCGATTCTTCACTTAAAGATCACAAATCAAGCAAATTCCATAGAAACCGGTGCAATTATTTAAGGCAAACGGAAACCGTTCGGCTATGTAGATTGCTCCATTATCTTTGCACCATGCGAATATTAATGGTTTGTTTGGGCAATATTTGTCGCAGCCCTTTGGCAGAAGGCATTCTGCAGGACAAAGCCCTTAAAAGTGGTTATCAGTGGAAAGTCGAAAGTGCAGGAACCGGCAATTGGCATGTAGGCGAGCCTCCACATCCCTTAAGCATTAAAGTAGCTGCACTACATGGCATTGATATAGGACATCAAAGAGCCCGGCAGTTCGTAAAAGAAGATTTTAAACGGAATGATTTTATTTATGTCATGGACAGCAGCAACTACAGTACTGTCAAACAAATCAGCGGATCTTTCTGGGAAGATCAAAAAATTGAATTGCTGATGAACGAGCTTTATCCCGGCGAAAACAGGAATGTCCCGGATCCATGGTTCGGTAATGAAGACGGATACCATACGGTCTTTACCATGCTTAATTCTGCTTGCGAAAACATCATCAAAAAACATTCCTCAAAAACGCTTTAACGGTAATCCCAACACCTGCATTTCATATGGCAAAAATAAAAGTTTCATTACCGCAAGGAACACGTGATTTCAACGCGGAAGTTGTACGCAAACGCAATTATATTTTTCAAACCATCCGTACAGTTTTCGAATTGTATGGTTTTGAACCCCTCGAAACTCCGGCAATGGAGAATCTGGAAACCTTGATGGGAAAATACGGCGATGAGGGAGACAAATTGATCTTCAAAATTTTGAACAACGGTCTGGATTTGCCCGAAAAACACGCAAAAGCACAATCGGACTTCGAACAAGTCCTTGCAGGGAAAAACAACACCGGCATCACTGAACGAGCATTGAAGTACGACCTCACGATCCCTTTTGCACGGTATGTTGCTATGAACCACGGCCAACTAACCTATCCCTATAAGCGCTACCAGATTCAACCGGTGTGGCGTGCCGACCGTCCACAAAAAGGCCGCTATCGTGAATTTTACCAATGCGACGCCGATGTGGTTGGCAGCCAATCACTGCTCCTTGAAAAAGAATTTGCGGCTATATACGCACGGGTATTTGAACAATTAGGAATTGATGTCGTCATCAAAGTAAACAGCAGAAAATTGTTGGCGGCCCTGGCCGAAGTTTGTGGCGGCGCCGATCAACTTACAGCTATTACGGTAGCCATCGACAAACTGGACAAAATCGGAATCGATAAAGTAAAAACAGAACTTACAAGCAGAGGCTTGACCCATGAGCAAATCCATCAAATTGAACGTTATCTTCAAATAAATGGAAGCAATGAACAGAAAATGGAACAAATAGAAGCGCTTCTTGGCCATACAGAAACCGGACAAAAGGGCATGGAAGAACTGCGTTATCTCATAAATGCCGGACAGTTTGGAACCATCCCCAACTTATCCATTGATTTTACGCTTGCACGCGGACTGAATTATTACACCGGTATCATCTTTGAAGTAGCTGCCCGGAATGTACAAATGGGAAGCATTGGCGGAGGAGGCCGATACGATGACCTCACAGGACTTTTTGGAATCTCAAATATTCCGGGCGTAGGCATCTCTTTTGGGGTTGACAGAATCTATGATGTAATGGAAGAATTGAACCTGTTTCCTGCTCAGACAAAAAATGGAACACAGTATTTATTCTTCAATCTGGGAACAGCCGAAAGCACCAAAGCATTTTCATTAATGCAGGTACTACGGACAAAAGGCATCGCCTGTGAGCTTTATCCCGATCAGGTAAAATTTGACAAGCAATTTAAATATGCAGAAAAAAAGCAAATACCACATGTTGTCATTATTGGCTCTAACGAATTAGAAAAAGATCAATGTGTCGTAAAAAAACTGGATAGCAGCGAGCAGATTGTATTATCATGTGACGATTTTTTGTTGCAGTTTTAAACAATTTAGACTGAAAAAAGGTGAACTTGAGCGGCACGCCTATTTGTTGATTCTGTTAATTTTTGTGAACGGTTTGTTATTGTACCAAAAACTATGCTAACAACTGTTAAATTAGCTTACTTTTATAACCTCAAATTTGAATTTTAAAACCATCGTATGAAGCGTATTGTTCTTCCCGTAATTCTTGCCTCAACCCTTCTGGCAGGACTGTATTTTTCTCCATATTTAATCCATGAAAACAAAAAAGAACAGGATCAGGCATCCGTTCGTCATGAAGGAATGGAAGAAGAGGAAGAAGAAGGAGGTATGAAAAGAAGAGAATATGAGTTGAAAATGCTCCGTAATCCCAAAACAGGAATGATTCCTGCAGGGATTCATCAAAAGGAGTTTTCATTGCTTGACAACATCATTCAGGTTCAAAAACGTATCGGCTACAGAACACTTGTCAATAATACTTATGAGTCGGTAGGACCATCTAAAACCGGCGGCAGAACCCGTGCCATAAAATTTGATCTTCGTTACGATGGGTCTTCAAACAGAGTGCTTTTAGCGGCCGGTGTTTCAGGTGGAATTTTCCGTTCAACTGACGGTGGTAATACCTGGAATTTTGTGCATCCACCCAATGCAATCAGATCTGTAACCTGTTTAGCACAAGATCCCCGCGAAGGAAATGATCCTGCAACCAATAATCCTTACCGAGATGTATGGTACGCCGGCACAGGAGAATACGATGAAACCAGTTGGTCATATTCCACCCAACCTGCTCAAGTCACAGGAGGCTACGGCATGCTTAAATCAACTGACAATGGTTTAACCTGGAATCCGCTTCCCATAACACGTGGGACAACGTCTCAACATGTTCTGGACAATTTATGGGATTATGTATTTAATGTACAGGTCGATCAAACAGGACGTGTATTTGCTGCTATTTTAAACAACATCGTGTCTTCCAACAACGGCGGTGCTTCATTCGGATATGTCTTAAGGTCACCTGTGAATTCACAGTCGATCATTCGGATGCAAACCAACATTGTGATTTCCGGGAACAGGTATTATGCCAGTTTGTGTGGACGTAATGTTACCCGTGATACAGTGGGGGTATGGCGCTCCACAACCGATGGGCTTTTTGGAAGTTGGACACGTATTGCAGGAGGTCCTAGAAACGCACCTGACTCGGTAGCAGGCTGGGAACCCTATGCAAATGACCTTGTAAACGGCGCCTTTTCGAACGGATGGGAACGTGTGCAACTTGCTCCTGCACCCAGCAATCCGGATATTTTATATGTTTTATATTCAACAGCCAAAAATCCGGCAACGGAGCCTGAAGGCCATTTATTCCGGGCCGATTTTACAGGAGGTACCCCCACCTGGAGTAATCGAACCATTAACCTGAGAGCACTGCAAAACGGATCTCAAAACCGTTTTCTGAACCTGCAGTCTGGTTACAACATGCTCCTGGCAGTACACCCCACTGATCCCAATACAGTACTTGTAGGTGGCGTTGACTTTTTCCTTTCAAAAAATGGTTTCAGTTCACAAGGCACATACATTGGAGGTCGTGAATCCAGCACCTATACCGATCCCCTGCGCTTGAGTCACGTTGATTTTCATTCTTATGCTTTTGACCCTACCAATCCCAACCGACTAGTTGTTGGAAATGACGGGGGCCTGCAAGTGACAGAAGACATCAACGCATCCAGCGTAGCCTGGAATTTATTCAACAACAAATACCAAACAACACAATTCTACTATGTAGCCATTGATCCGGTTGCAGGTTCCGGCATTTACACCGGAGGCACACAGGATAACTCCACCCCCTACCGAGATGCTAATGGTTTGTTGGGACCTTTGCCCTCAGACCCGAACGATCATTATATCCTGGGTGCGGGTGACGGATTTTCCGTAGGCTTATCGGGCAGTACGGCTACCCAACAAATTTTGTATGGAAGCACCCAATTGGGAAATGTTTTTCGATACGACTTCCAGTCAAGAGTGAACAGTATTATCAACCCGACCGGAACTTCAAATACGGGTGAATTTGGAACCATTTTCCATCTTGATCCGGACAATACAAACTTCTTGTATTATGTCAACAACAATCGCCTTTGGAGAACTAATAATGCACCGGCAGTAGCTCCAGGATCCGGTTGGACCGAACTTACAGGCATTGCCAGCACACTCAGTTCGGGAGGTGCAGGAAATATTTTTTCTCTGGCAACTACTCGTGGAAACTATACAACCAATAGCTGGCTTTACATTGGAACAGAAACAGGACGTATTTATCGTTTAAAGAACCCAATTGGTGTTGGGACTGCAACAGCACCCACCCGTATTGATCAAACAGCAGGAACCAGCGGCACCATCCGTCAAATAGCCGTAAACCCAAGAAACCCGGACACCTTGCTCGTGGTTGTATCCAATTACGATGTCCCAAGCATTTTCTGGACCGGCAACGCTACGGCTTCAACACCTACCTGGCGCAGTATTGAAGGAAACATTTCACTTCCTTCTGCTAGAAGTTGCGCCATTGTCATTAATGATAACAACGTGGTAGAATATTATGTGGGAACATCCATCGGACTTTTCAGCACAACCGCAATTAGCGGCAACAGCACAAACTGGACGCTTGAAGGACCCGAAATGTTGCAAGGTGCCATTATCAATGATTTAAAGCTGCGTACATCAGACAACACCTTGTTAATAGGCACACACGGAAACGGAATGTTCGTTACCAGAATTTCATCCACTACGCCTGTTAACAACATCGTACGAAATGACCGTAACTTCATTAAAACAGTTTATCCAACGCTTGTAAACAATCAGGTGAATTTTGCAATTGGAAGTTTGACCGGAATCAAAAAAATTACAGCACGTATTTTTAGTTTGTCCGGAAGTCTGATGCACCAGAAAGAAATGAGCTATGCGAACGGTATGATTGAAACAAATCGTCTCGCTCCGGGAAATTACATTCTGGAAATCACAAGTGATAACGGAAAACATAAACAAGTACAGCAATTCATCAAAGGCTTCTAAATTAGAAAGGTTTAACACTTTATGATCTCTGGCAAGTTGATACCCGGAATACTTTTCCTCATTGCTGTCTGCACAATAGCCATGCAAAAACCGCAAACGTATCCGGTAAAGCGAATCTATGGTTATAAGCAGTCGATCATAAAAGGTGTTAAGCCTCAAAATAATGCCACCGCCATATCCGAAAAACAGTTCGTTTATCTGTTGGTCAAACAGGATTCAAAAATTGATGTTGCTCATGTTTGGCTGAATGGCGCTGAAGTGGATTTTTCAGTTCAGGATGTAAAAACACCTGTTCTTCTGGACCTTGAAAACCCTACTTTAAACAAACCAAGACAATTGACACTTGTTCCAAAGCGGGATGGCCATTTACAACAAGTTGTTCTTGCCGGAATTAAGCACACAACCTCAAGAGCAATTCCAAATCATTTGAAGACATTTGAATTGTTGATTGCTTACCAGCATTCGGGTAAAACCTACTATCTGGGCTGCAAAAAATTGAAACTATTACCAACGGAAGTCAATCCCTGATAGCATTTTCTAAAAGCCGGTTTTATACCGGCTTTTTTATTGATACCCGAATGCTGATGACCGTCCATCAGATAACTTCGACACGATATTGTCCGGAATGCCATTCGAAGCAAGAGGCTTCGTACCTTTGCAACTATGACCGATTCAAAACAAACGAACAGGAACATTCGCCACTTATCACAGGATGAGCTTGTAGCGTTTTTTGAAAGCATCGGCGAAAAGAAATTCAGAGCGCATCAAACTTATGAGTGGATCTGGCAAAAACATGCACACAGTTTTGCAGATATGACCAACCTAAGTAAAGAATTACGACAACAACTGGGCACCCATTTTTCACTTCCCGCCTTAACGATTGACGCAACCCAATACTCTGCCGACGGAACAATCAAAACACGTTTCCGGACACATGAAGGGCATCTG
>CANGQQ010000062.1 GCA_947456025.1 Chitinophagaceae bacterium
CCTGAATCAACCGGGATCAAAAATCAGGGAGGGCGTTGAATCATGAATGCTTCATCTATTATCTTTTATTTACTGGCTGCGCTTACTTTAAGTAGTGCCCTTGCTGCGGTAAATACCCGACAACTATTCCGGGCCGCCATTTATCTTTTGTTTGCATTGATGGGAATCGCCGGTATTTATTTCTGGCTGAACTATGCATTTATTGCTGCAGTACAAATCATTGTTTATGTTGGAGGCATTGTCGTGTTGATTATTTTTTCAATTTTTCTAACACAACAAGCCGGAGACAAAATGGAAAAGCATAAGTCCGGCAGAATTCTTACCTCCGCACTGGCGGTTTTGGCAGGATTTGGACTACTGCTTGTACACCTCTTGCAGCATCCATTTAAAATTCATGCAGCCACTGCGGATGAACCGGAAGTTCTTCGCATCGGATCCGAACTCATGAATCTGGAGCAAAGCGGATGGGCGCTACCTTTTGAAACAATCAGCATCTTGTTGTTGGCGGCTCTGGTTGGCTGTATTGTAATTGCCCTGAAAACAACTGAAAGCAATAACAACAAAAACGAACAACAATGACAACGCCGGGACTCTATCATATTCTAACCATCAGCACGGCCTTATTCTTCATTGGCATCTATGGATTTTTAACACGAAGGAACCTGATCACCTTACTGATGTGCATTGAGTTGATCTTAAACAGTGTCAATTTGAATTTTATTGCTTTCAACAAATACCTGTGGCCCGAAAAACTGGATGGGCTGTTTTTTACGCTTTTCAGTATCGCAATTGCCGCTGCCGAAGCGGCTGTAGCAATTGCCATCATCATTCATTTGTATCGAAATCACCACTCGGTTGATGTTGAATCGGCCGAAGAACTAAAGTATTAATTATGCCACAAGCGTCGATTCTACTCATACCCCTTTTACCATTGATTGGCTTTTTAGTACCGGCCTTAGGCGGAAAAACAATCTTTAAAAAACAAACCGGATGGTTCGCAACATTCTTGCTTGCTGTTTCTACGGCACTGGCCTGCAGTACGGCCTGGAATTACTTTTTCAGCTATGGGAAAGAAAATGGTATTTACCAAAAACACTTCCCATTTCATACGACCTGGTTGCAACTTACAGACACATTATCGATCGATATGGGCATTTTACTGGACCCTATATCGGCCCTGATGATCGTAGTTGTTTGTATAGTCTCACTCATGGTTCACTTGTATAGTCTGGGCTACATGAAGCACGAGGAGCGTTACGCTATGTATTTCGCCTATCTGGGACTATTTACTTTTTCAATGCTGGGACTTGTACTCTCTTCCAATCTGTTTCAGATTTATATGTTCTGGGAACTGGTAGGCGTCTCCTCCTATTTGCTGATCGGATTTTATTTTGAACGGCCTAAGGCTGTAGCAGCAGCCAAAAAAGCATTTATTGTAACCCGATTTGCAGACCTTGGTTTTTTGATCGGAATTCTGGCTTTGTCCTATCAGGCAGAATCACTGGATTTTGTTACACTGTTAGAACGTCTCACGCAACCCAACTCTACCTACTTGACGCAGGCAACAACCAGTTCCTTTCTTGGCATCTCTTCGATTACATGGGGCTGCTTACTCCTTTTCATGGGCGGTGCCGGCAAGAGTGCATTGTTTCCACTGCACATCTGGCTGCCGGATGCGATGGAAGGCCCTACACCCGTTTCGGCGTTAATACATGCAGCCACAATGGTTGTGGCCGGAGTCTTTTTGATCGCCCGTATGTTTCCTTTATATGCACTGGGAGCCCCTGAAGTTCTGGACATCGTTGCTTATACGGGAGCTTTCACCGCTTTATTTGCAGCACTGATTGCCTGCACACAAACCGACATTAAGCGTGTACTTGCCTACTCCACCATGTCGCAAATCGGATTCATGATTTTCGCTTTGGGCGTTTCGGGTTACGGAGGCACCGCCGGCTTAGGTTATTCGGCATCCCTCTTTCATCTTTTTACGCACGCGCTCTTCAAAGCCATGTTGTTTCTTGGTGCGGGCAGCATCATACATTTTGTTCACAGCAATGAACTCAAAGACATGGGAGGGCTCCGAAAAAGCTTGCCGGTAACCCATCTCACTTTTTTAATCGGCTGTCTGGCGCTATCAGGCATACCGCCCTTTTCAGGCTTTTTCAGCAAAGAAGGAATACTCTTAGCTGCCTATCAGCAAAAGCCCTTCTTTTATGGCATTGGACTTTTTACTTCACTGTTAACGGCGTTCTATATGTTCCGTCTTTACTTCTCTGTTTTCTGGAATAAGCCCCAACAAAATACAGACCGTATCGCCGGCGATGGAGGACTCACAATCACCCTGCCATTACTGATTCTGGCAGCAGGCACCTGTGTTTCCGGTTTCATACCATTTGGGCAACTAGTGAGCAGTGATGGCATTCCTTTTTCATCGTCACTGCATCTTGGATTCGCCGTTCTGCCGGTACTTTTGGCAATTGCGGGAATATCCCTTGCTTTTCTGTTTTACCAGAAGGATAATCTGCGAGCTGCTTATTGGTCCGAAAAACTAAAAGGATTCTACAAAACGACTTACCATAAATTTTACATCGATGAATGCTACATGTATGTTACACAGAAAATCTTTTTCAATCTGATCGGTAAATCGGCAGCATGGATCGACCGGAACATTGTTGACGGACTCCTTAGTAAAACAGGAAGCGGCACGCAAGTTTTAGCAGAAAAAATAAAATCGTTTCAATCAGGAAAGCTTCAAAGCTATACAACCTGGTATTTGATCGGAATTATTGTACTCATTGGATTGTTCACTTTTTTCATCCATTGATCCAAAAAAAGTTTCAGTCATGAGCAGCCTCATTAATAAGAACACGTTATGAACCTACTATCACTTCTTTTACTTCCTCTACTTACAGCAGTAGTCCTCCTCCCGCTGAAGAAGGAAGTAGTCATAAAAGGAATTGCCCTCACAGGCTCGGCATTTCAGCTCTTCCTTACATTGTTTCTTTATAGCACTTATCGCAGCGAAAGAAACAACGGCAATCTTCAACAATTTCTCTTTCAGGAACAGTACAACTGGTTTCCTTCGTTTGGCATTTCGTTTCATACAGGAGTTGACGGCATTTCAATTGCGATGCTCTTACTCACTTCATTTGTAGCACTGGCAGGAATACTCGTTTCCTGGAACATTCAAAAAATGACCAAAGAATTTTATCTGCTTCTGCTCTTACTGAGTGCAGGTGCTTATGGATTCTTCATTTCACTTAATCTGATCGTATTATTCTTTTTCCTTGAAATTGCAGTCATCCCCAAGTATTTACTGATCATCATTTGGGGAAGCGGCAAAAATGTTTACAGTGCTAACAAACTGGCCATCCTGCTGATTGGCGCATCGGCCTTGATCTTTGTTGGATTAACGGGACTTTACTTTTCACTTCCGCCAGCGGTCCGGTCGTTTGATCTCATTACGCTTTCACAATTACAAATCCCAAGTGAGTTGCAACGATGGACCTTCCCGCTATTGTTTACCGGATTTGGCATCTTCTCGGCGTTGTTTCCATTTCACACCTGGGTGCCGGACGGACACTCATCGGCCCCTACAGCCGGATCGATGTTTTTGGCAGGAATTTCGATGAAACTCGGAGGTTATGGCTGTTTACGAATTGCAACTTACCTCTTGCCTGATGGCGCGAAAGAATATGCCAACATCATACTCATCCTTGCAACGATTGCCATCCTGTACGGCGCATTTGCAACCATGCTTCAGGAGGATTTAAAGTACATCAATGCATACTCTTCTATTAGTCATTGCGGTTTTGTGTTACTTGGAATTGGAATGTTAACCAAAGCAGCAATGAGCGGCGCTGTGATGCAAATGGTAAGTCATGGTTTGATGACCGCTCTTTTCTTTGCTGTAATCGGAATGATTTATGAGCGTACACACACCCGAATGGTGTCCGAGATGGGAGGATTGATGAAGGTGACTCCTTTTATAACAACCACCTTCATCCTTGCAGGGCTTTGTTCCTTGGGGCTTCCGGGACTGAGTGGCTTTGTAGCAGAGATGAAAATTTTTTCGGGAAGCTGGCAAAATACCGGTTGGATGCATCGAACACTGACGATCCTCAGTTGCGCCAGTATTGTGATAACAGCCGTGTACATTCTGCGCGCAATCGGCCAAACGGTAATGGGCCCTTTAAAAGACGCCTCCTATCGTTCCTTTAAAGATGCTTCCTGGAATGAAAAAACGGCAGCGCTTTTATTAATAAGCGGCATTCTTGCAATTGGGATCGCCCCTTATTGGCTACAGGAATTGATCGAACCCGGCGTTGAAGTGATGCGTTTGAAAATGGGAATCAATTAATCCTGACTGTACAATAGATGACAGCAAACGAAATCCGTTTCTGCATCTTTTTTAGAAACCTGAAACGAAGATTATGATAACTGATTTTTTAATACAATTCAGGAGCGAGACGGCACTTACTGTACTCATTTTGTTGTTGCTACTCCTAAAAATCACCCGTGAAGTTAAAAATGAAACATTGCTTCAATGGATGCAATTGCTTCTTTGCGGCGTGTTGTTGCTCATTGCAAGTGGTCCCTTTGAAGGGCACTTGTTTGGCAGCATGTTTATCGCAACACCTTTGATTACACTGGAAAAACTAATTCTGGCAACAGGCTTCTTGTTGATTTGCATGCTTCATCACGAATGGCTGAAAGCACACGAACACCTGATCGAGTTTTTAATCTTGTCGCTATCCTCATTACTGGGAATGTTTTTATTTATCAGCAGCGGCCATCTGATTCTGCTCTACCTTTCGGTGGAACTCATCACCATCCCCATTGCAGCAATGGTCAATTTCGATTTAGAAAAACGTCGATCTTCAGAAGCGGCTATGAAAATGATTCTTTCGTCCGCTTTCGCAAGCGGGGTACTCCTGTTTGGCCTTTCATTGATTTATGGAACAACCGGAACATTACAACTCAATGAATTGCCGGCGGCCCTACAGGCGCAACCCTTACAGATTGCAGCATTCCTTTTAGTGATTTCAGCGTTCGCATTCAAACTTTCGGTTGTTCCCTTCCATTTATGGACAGCAGATGTGTATGAAGGCGCCCCTGTTGCGGTTGCCGCATTCCTGTCTGTGCTCTCAAAAGGCGCCGTCACATTTATGCTCATCACACTTTTATACAAAGTGTTTTACCCATTGGAAGCAGTAGGATATCCGCTGTTGCAAATACTATCCATTTTGACCGTCCTCATTGGAAATCTTTTTGCATTACGTCAGAAAAATCTCAAACGCTTTCTGGCCTTTTCCTCCATTGCACAAATGGGCTTCATCCTTGCGTCCTTAAGTTCCTACACCGTTGCAGGAGCGGCAGCGTCAGTTTACTTTATTATCATTTACCTTTTTTCCAATCTGACGGCATTTGGCATTGTCCAAATAGTAAACACCCAAAACGGGAAAGAACATCTTGAGAGCTACCGAGGGTTTTACAAGAACAACAAATTTCTTTCCTGGGCGTTGGCGCTGAGTTTGTTTTCACTAGCAGGAATTCCACCTACTGCCGGGTTCTTTGGAAAATATTTTTTACTGATCGCTGCTGCCGCTCGAGAACAATATGTTTTCGTCATCCTGCTGGCGCTGAATCTGATGATTTCACTGTATTATTATCTGAACATCATTCGCTTGGTTTTTACGAAGTCACCGGAAGAAATGGAAACGGTTCGGATCAGTCAGCCTGCCAAATTAGCTTTATGGATCGGCATTGCAGGGACTTTATTACTGGGCTTTGCCGGTAATTTACTTGAACACATTCAAAGCATTATGAACTGACTCCACCCAATCTGAAACAAAGAAAATTGAACAGCTATGGCCATCAACAAAAATCATGAGTTTGAAGAACTGAATGGTGTACGATGTGCAATCGTAGAAAAAAACGCGACAAAAGGCCGAATGGAATTTTTGAAAACGCTTTTAGAGATTAATCAATATACCGTAATTGCAGAACCCAATTCGGTCATCAAAACCGATTCGGCATCCAACTCTACAGCAAATGAAACCGCCGCAATACCTCCCCGTGATACTCCGGAAACATTCACCATTGGTGTAACGGACGTAACATTTAATTCTATTAATGCTGTGTACGGCAGGCTGTTAAAAACCAAGGAAGGGACCATTGTAACGCCCGCCTTTTGGAAGCAGCAAGATCTCATTAACCGCGAGGATATTCCTTACTACGAACAAGCCTAAGTCCTACACTTACAGATAAGTTGCGTGAAAACGACACACCAAATACTGACGACAATCAAGTAACCATCTGATCAGTGTTTTCGATTGAATGCGCAGTCCATCTTAACTATGCATTTGATCAAAATCATTGACTTATGGCAAAGGCAATCAACAAAAAGAAATACGTTTATTTTTTCGGCGGCGGAAAAGCCGATGGTAATGAATCCATGAAAAACCTTCTTGGTGGAAAGGGCGCAAATTTGGCCGAAATGGCAGGGCACCCCAAGCTGCGTTTACCTGTACCTCCGGGTTACACAATTACCACAGAAGTTTGTACGCATTACTACAAAAACAAAAAAACATATCCCAGAGAATTGCAGTCGCAAGTCCGTTCTGCCATGCTTGAGATGGAAAAAATCACCGGAAAGAAATTCGGTGATGAAAAAAATCCATTGTTGATTTCGGTGCGCTCCGGTGCACGCAGATCCATGCCCGGCATGATGGAAACGGTATTGAATGTGGGACTCAATGAACAAACCATTCAAGGAATGATTGCACAAAGCGGAAACGAACGATTTGTATACGACGCCTACAGAAGGCTGATTATGATGTATGCAGATGTTGTTATGGAAAAAGCCGCGGGCATCGAACCGAAGGGAGGAAAAGGCATTCGAAAATTACTTGACGAACAACTCGAAGCGATCAAAATTCAAAAAGGCTATCAGAGTGATACGGATTTGACTGCAGACGAATTGAAGCAACTGGTAAAAGACTATAAAAAAACCGTAAAGAAGGTTTTGGGCAAAGCATTTCCAGATGACCCATGGGAGCAGTTGTGGGGCGGTGTAGGTGCTGTATTCAGCAGCTGGAATGGTAAGCGCGCTGTCGAATACCGCAGGATTGAAAAAATACCCGACGAATGGGGAACAGCTGTTAACGTACAGGCCATGGTGTTTGGAAATATGGGAGACGACAGTTGTACCGGTGTTGCATTCACCAGGAACCCGGGAACCGGTGAAAACAAATTCTATGGTGAATACCTTGTAAATGCACAAGGCGAAGATGTGGTAGCCGGTATTCGCACACCCGCGCCGGTAAATGAATATTCGAAAAATGCACAAAGCAAGCATTTTGTGACGCTGGAAAAACGAATGCCCAAACTTTACAAAGAATTGTTTGAATACCAAAAGCGTCTTGAAGTCCATTACAAAGACATGCAAGACATCGAGTTCACCATCGAAAAAGGGAAACTGTATATGTTGCAATGCCGGGTTGGAAAACGCAATGGCGTTGCTGCCGTTCGTATGGCAACCGAAATGCATGCACAAAAACTGATTGATCAAAAAACGGCCATCATGCGTGTAGCGCCCAATCAACTGGTTGAGTTGCTGCTTCCCATGCTGGACCCCAAAGCAGAACAAATTACGCCGGTCATTGCAAAAGGATTGCCGGCAGGACCCGGAGGAGCAAAAGGAAGAGCCGTTTTCACCTCACATGAAGCGGTAGCATGGGCACAGAAAGGTGAGAAAGTTATTCTTGTTCGCGAAGAAACCTCTCCCGAAGATGTAGATGGCATGCACAAAGCACAAGCTATATTAACGACCAAAGGAGGCATGACTTCCCACGCTGCGCTCGTAGCCAGAGGTTG
Source organism: Chitinophagaceae bacterium (assembly GCA_947456025.1). Taxonomy (GTDB): domain Bacteria; phylum Bacteroidota; class Bacteroidia; order Chitinophagales; family Chitinophagaceae; genus Lacibacter. Next base: position 7,879 of record CANGQQ010000062.1, read on the forward strand.
GGGTCGTTGTTGTATTGTGGGTTGCAGTGATATTGAAATCCATCAGGAAGCTAAGACATTCAAAACCAAAAACGGTGCGGTTATCAAAGAAGGAGACTGGATCAGTTTGAACGGAACAAAAGGATTGGTTTACGAAGGCAGTTTGCCCCTGGTTGACATTGATCTGGACAAAAACAGTTCATACAAAAACCTGATGAAACTTGTTGACCAGGTTAAGGTACTGGGAGTAAGAGCCAATGCAGAAACGCCCGAGGATGCCGCCCAAGGATTAAAATTTGGCGCTGAAGGAATTGGTCTGTTTCGAACCGAACACATGTTTTATGGAACCGGCAGCGAACAGCCCCTGTTTCTGCTTCGGAAAATGATTGTAAGTAAAACCGAAAAAGAGAGAAGGGAAGCCCTGAATGAACTTTTCAAATATGTCAAGAAAGACATCAAAGACACGCTATCGATTATGAAAGGGCTTCCGGTTACTATACGACTGCTGGATCCTCCTTTACATGAATTCGTACCACACGATGCAGCAAAACTTCAGGAATTGAGCAAAGAATTGGGCATCAGTATGAGTGTGCTTAAACGAAGAGTCTTATCGCTTCATGAAAACAATCCGATGCTGGGTCATCGCGGTGTCCGATTGGGCATCAGTTATCCCGAAATTACCGAAATGCAGGTAAGGGCCATTTTTGAAGCAACAGCCGAACTCATTAAAGCAGGCAAAAAAGCACTTCCTGAAATCATGATACCGGTAACCGTTACTGTACAGGAATTAATTCATCAAAAAGTAATCGTTGACAGGATTTACAAAGAAGTTTGCCTCAAGAAGAAAATCCGTACGATTCCTTATCTGTATGGCACCATGATTGAAACACCAAGGGCTGCTATTAAAGCAGAAAAAATGGCAACCGTAGCCGACTTCTTCAGTTTTGGAACCAACGATCTCACACAAATGAGTTTTGGTTTCAGCAGAGATGATATCGGCGGTTTTCTTCCGGCTTATCTGGACCAGAAAATTTTAAGAGACGATCCCTTCCAAACCATCGACCAGGAGGGCATTGGTGAATTAATTAAAACCGGAACCCAGAATGGACGAAAGATCAAACCCAAATTAAAAGTTGGAATTTGCGGCGAACATGGAGGCGATCCGGAAAGTGTAAAATTTTGTCATTCAATTGGCATGAACTATGTAAGCTGTTCACCATTTCGTGTACCTATTGCACGATTGGCTGCAGCACAAGCCGCTATTGAAGGCACCCGAAAATAACAACCCGGAACTTTGAACAACTACAACTGCCTGCAGAATTGCGGGCAGTTTTTTTTGTACACAACCTGTGCAACATCGAGAAAATTAAAATCGGCTTCAACCGTTCGCGCAAAACATCTTTTGAATTTTTGAGATACCTTATCGTACCTACTGACGAAAATCATAGTTCGTTATGCACCCCTCCTCTACATTTGCGGCACTACAACGATATGAATCTCTGGAAAAATATCATCAAAAAACCTACCTGAACACGTTCTTCCATGTGACTGTTCAACAGATCAATTCTATTTGAGTTGGGATAGAACAGCAATGTAATCGACATCACAATCGCTGAACATTTATTAAAAATTACACACAATGAAAACAATCATTGAGCCTTTCCGTATAAAATCGGTTGAGCCTATCTATTTTAATACCAAAGAAGAACGGATTAGCATTCTCGAAAAAGCCAGTCACAATGCCTTTCTCATCCATGCACACGATGTACTGATCGATCTGCTAACGGATAGCGGTACCAGTGCCATGAGCAGTGAGCAATGGTCCGGCATCATGCGCGGCGACGAATCTTATGCCGGCAGCCCCAGTTATTACCGTTTTAAGCAAGTTGTGCAGGACATCACAAAGATGCCCGAAGTGATACCTACTCATCAGGGACGCGCTGCCGAAAAAATCTTATTCAGTATTTTGGGCGGCAAGGGCAAATACTTTGTAAGCAATACGCTGTTTGATACAACTCGCGCCAACATTGAATTTTCAGGCGCCAACGGCGTGGATCTCTTGTGTGAAGAAGGAAAAAAGCCCGGCATACCCGCTCCGTTTAAAGGGAATATTGATATTGAAGCCTTAGAACTTTTCATACTGGAAAAAGGAGCAAACAACATCCCCCTGTGCATCATTACCGTAACCAACAATTCAGGCGGAGGACAACCGGTGAGTATGCAAAACATACGAGACACACGAGCGGTTTGCAACAAATACAACATTCCGCTATTTATTGATGCCTGTCGCTTTGCCGAAAACTGTTATTTCATTCAACAACGGGAAGAGGGTTACCAAAACAAAACCATACTTGAAATTGCAAACGAATTATTTTCCTATGCCGATGGTTGTACCATGAGTGCAAAAAAAGATGCATTTGCCAACATTGGCGGATTCCTTGCCATGAACAATCCGAAACTTGCACAAGAATGCCGGAATCTTTTGATCATCACAGAAGGATTTCCAACCTATGGCGGATTGGCCGGACGTGATCTTGAAGCCATTGCAATCGGCTTACAGGAGGTTATGGATGTCAACTATCTGCATTACAGGATACGCAGTACCGAATACCTTTCCAACAAACTCATCGCGGCAGGTGTACCGGTCATGCAACCGGCCGGAGGACATGCTGTTTACATTGACGCAAAAGCTTTTTTACCACACATACCCGTGGATCAATATCCCGGACAAGTATTGGTAGGCGCCCTTTATATTGAAGGCGGAATCCGTAGCGTAGAAATTGGTTCGCTGATGTTTGGCAAGTACGACGAAAACGCAAAACTCATTCCGGCAGCAATGGAACTGGTTCGTTTAGCCATTCCAAGAAGAGTTTATACACAAAGTCATATTGATTATGTGGCGGAAGTCATCATAGAAGTATTTGAAAAACGGGACGAATTAAAAGGATTGGAGATCACCGAAGAAGCTCCTTTACTTCGACACTTTACCGCCAAACTGAAACCTGTTTCGCAATAACCCCAAACACATGAAACAGCTGCAGTCAATGGATTGCGCTGTACGACCAATCGCCACAACACAATGATGTGGCCTTTTTAAACAACAATAAAAATTCATATGAAACCGATAACAAAAAGAAGTTGGGCCGAACCTTACAAAATCAAAATGGTTGAGTTGCTAAAAATGACCGGTCCCGCACAACGAAAAAAAGCACTCAAAGAGGCCGGGTATAACACATTTCTCCTGCAATCGGAAGACGTTTATATAGATTTACTCACCGACAGTGGTACCAGTGCCATGAGTGACAGACAGTGGGCCGGCATGATGCTGGGAGATGAAGCCTATGCCGGAAGCAAAAATTTTTACCACCTGGAAGAAACCATTCGTTCCGTATACGGGTATCAATACATCATTCCAACACATCAGGGACGCGGAGCTGAAAATATTCTGTCAAAGATCCTTATCAAAAAAGGCGACATCATACCCGGGAATATGTATTTCACAACAACCCGATTGCACCAGGAACTTGCAGGCGGAAAATTTGAAGACATCATTATTGATGAAGCGCATCAGCCTGAAAATGAATTCCCGTTCAAGGGAAATGTTGATCTTTCAAAACTGGATCGTCTGGTTAAAAAATACGGAGCAAAAAGAATTCCGTATGTAAGCATTGCAACCAGTGTGAATATGGCCGGCGGACAACCTATCAGTTTGCAAAACCTCAAAGAACTCCGTGCCTATACAAAGAAAAACGGCATCCGAATCATACACGATATGACCCGTGTTGCCGAAAACGCCTACTTCATTCAGCAACGCGAAAAAGGTCAACAACACAAATCCATCAAACAACTGGTTAAAGAAATTTGCTCGTACACAGATGGGGCAACTATGAGCGCCAAAAAAGATGCATTGGTGAACATTGGAGGGTTTATGGCGATCAATGACTGGGATGTTTTTGAAGAAGCCCGTAACATGGTAGTGGTGTACGAAGGCTTGCATACCTATGGCGGATTAGCCGGAAGAGACATGGAAGCCATGGCCATCGGTATTAAAGAAAGTGTTGACGACAATCACATACAAGCCCGTGTTGGACAAGTCATCTATCTGGGCGAGAAAATGATTGAATACGGCATTCCCATTGTGAAACCAATTGGAGGCCACGGCATTTTTGTTGATGCGAAAAAATTCCTTCCCCACATTCCGCAAAACCAGTTTACAGCGCAAGCACTGGCAGCAGAGATTTATCTGGACTCGGGTGTACGTACCATGGAAAGAGGCATTGTATCTGCCGGCAGAAAAACGAACGGCGAAAATTATTACCCCAAACTGGAACTCGTGCGCTTTACAATTCCACGAAGAGTCTATACTCAGGCGCATATGGATGTAATTGCAGAATCGGTAGCTCGCGTGTATGATCGAAGACAAAAAATTAAAGGATTGAAAATGGTGTATGAGCCCAAGTACCTTCGCTTTTTCCAGGCCCGGTTTGAACCTTTAAAATAAAAAACGACTCAATCAAGGGGCGAGGGTACAGCCCCTTTTTTATGAAATCATACAAGTCCTTGTTTTTAAACTACTTATAAACAGGCGTCTACTCCTAACGATTTTTCAACTACCACTTTTGTAGTATTGTTATTCCCTAAAGGAACGTGTTTTTTTGTTGTTTAAATGCTTCTTATGACCGACGAAAAACACGAAAAATACTGGATTTTATTTTATGAAATCATCCTCTTTATCAGCCTCTCTTTGCTTGGCGTATTACTTTGGGATTTTATGGTAATGATTTATGAGTTCTATGATCAACATTACAATTAAACCACCCATGCGATCAAAGGCCGGAGGCCCTACCACATACACTTTCCGGAATGTTGCAAAGGCGTTTCTCTGAAATAAAGAAAGCGATAGTACCATGCTTGTTTTGCAAACGTGTTTTTGTTTAGATCTGTAATTTGATAATGCTTATCCCGGTAAATCAATTCCAACTGAACCGGTTCCTTCAACCTGGATGACCAGATTTTCATTCGGTTTTGGAATTCTACAAACGGATAGGAATAAAAACGATAATTCTTGCCGATAAGAGGCACAAGATTTTGGGATGCATTTTGTATCAGAACCTTGTCCTCTTCAAAATAAAAAAGCTTTGTATGTGCCGTATTCACGATCACATGATTGCAACGCGACGTATCTGATATCAAATTACTGAACATCGTGAGATTGGCACGATTCGAAAGTCCCAGATAAGATTGTATCCCCCATACAAATAAAACAAGTACGGGCAGCACCAGTTTCCAGTGAATCGGATTTCTTGTATTCGGAGTATCGGCTTCACGAATCAAATACAAACCGAAATACAAAAA
>CANGQQ010000063.1 GCA_947456025.1 Chitinophagaceae bacterium
GACATGGATTTAACGCACCACACTAAGCCCGCTATGCTCGCAATGACGTGCGGTTTTTTTACCGTTGCAATTCAGGAGATGTTTCGTTGACACTCAACAAGACGTTTCTTTTTTGAGTGTCGTCTCTCCTCATGAGCGTCACTGCGAGGCACGAAGCAGTCTGCATTAATGCGGAGCGTCCTCAAACAGTATAGATTGCTTCGCCACAACGCCCCACACTAAGCCCGCAATGCTCGCAATGACGTGCGGTTTCATGTGCCGTTATCCTTTCGTCCACCCGGGGTCTGGCACAGCCGACCCCGGGATCAATTGAAACGTACCCCTCCCGCACGTCCACCCCTCCCGATCGTCATTCTGAGTGTAAGCGAAGAATCCCCTCCAAGGGACACAGATTCAATCCGGAGTGAAAACTTAATCGCCAATGCGTATGAAATTCGTTGAAATAAAATACCTCGCGGGAAAAACAAGTTGCTTTAAATGCAATGAAACAGTAACGTTCCAAAAATAAAAGAGTCCTGCAAATTGCAGGACTCTTTACTTGTGCCCGGAACAGGAATCGAACCTGCACATCCTTGCGAATACCAGATTTTGAGTCTGACGCGTCTACCAGTTCCGCCATCCGGGCTTTTGAACTGCGTTCGGTAACCAAACGGGGTGCAATATTACAGAAAGTTTTGTTTTCAACCATCAATTTCTGCAAAGAGAATGGAAGGTTCCTTCAACATAAGTAACTTGCGCACGCTTAAACTTGTCATATGATTCAAATTGGTATCATCCGGGAAGGGAAAATCCCTGCCGATAGCCGTGTTGCGTTAACTCCCGACCAGTGTAAATGGGTACACGAGAACTTAAAAGACATTCAAATCCGGGTACAGTCTTCTCCGGATCGTTGCTACTCGGACAAAGATTACAGAAATGCCGGTATTGAAGTCGTAGACGATCTTTCGGACAGTACCATTTTATTGGGTATTAAAGAAGTGCCCGTAGATCAACTGATTCCTAACAAAACCTATTTTTTCTTTTCGCATACCAAAAAAATGCAGGCGCACAATCAGCCGCTGATCCGTACCATGGTCGCGAAACAAATTACCATGATCGATTATGAATGCCTCACGCACAAAGACGGTCAACGCATCATTGGCTTTGGCTTTTTTGCGGGTGTCGTAGGTGCGCACAACGGCATGATGGCCTATGGCAAACGAACCGGCTTGTTTCAATTAGGAAGGGTTGTGGAATGTCGCGATTACAGACAATTGATCCATACCTATTTTGGCCTGAAATTACCGAAACTGAAAATTGCCATTACCGGTTCGGGAAGAGTCGCACACGGATTGCTCGAAGTGATGAATCTGATGGGCATTACAGAGGTGGAACCCTTCGATTTCCTGCACAAACAATACGATTATCCGGTGTATGTACAATTGAAAGGCAGAGATTTGTATGAACGAAAAGACGACGGTACGTATAACCGGGAAGACTTTCACGGAAACCCTTCCAAATACAAATGCAATTTCAGTCCTTTTACTAAAGTAACCGACATCTTGCTCAATGGCGTCTACTGGGATCACAACGTCCCGCCCTTGTTCACGATCGAAGAATTTCAAAGTCCGCAGTTTAAAATTCAAACCATTGCTGATATCACCAACGATGAAAAAGGATCTGTTCCAATTAATGCCGGCGATTCTTCCATCAAGGATCCTGTTTATGGAATCAGCAGAACAACCTTTCAAAAAACGGAACCTTACATTCCCGGCTCTGTTGACATCATGGCTGTACCTAACTTGCCTAATGAGCTGCCCCGGGATGCTTCCAGATACTTTGGCGAACAACTCATCAAATACATTTTGGAAGACCTAAACAATCCGGAAGCAGACATCATCAATCGCGCAACGATTTTAAGAAAGGGTGTCTTGACACCGGCCTTCTCCTACATGAAATCGTATGCCGGAGTCTAAACCTCTTCGACTATAAATACAAATAATAGTCGCTTAGCAGATCCCTGAATCGTTCAGTATAGGATCCTGCAAGATTGCGAATAATGATTTCTTCACGAACGGTATGTTTTTGAATCCTGGAAAAGATCAGAAAGGAACGAAAAACGGAATGCGAGGCCGTTTGTTTGACATCACAACGATGCTCAACCCACAAGCCTTGTTGCTGCGCAAGGGCAATGACCACTTCAACACGATGTGCGGGCAACAATACGGCAAAACGTCCCTCCGGTGATAAATGTTGGTCAACGACCCGAAACAAGTCCTCTACTTTTAAACCGGCATCATGCATCGCCATATTTCTGCTATCATCCGCAGAACGCAGGTCTTTTTCATAAAAAGGAGGATTGCTGAGAATAAAATCATAGCTGCAGGAAAAATCATACACTTTTACATCTCCTTTGTACAAACGCAAACGATCGCTCCAGGTCGATAGCCGGATGTTTGACTGTGCCTGTAAAAAAGAAGGTTCCTGAATTTCAATCCCTTCAATCAAGGATTCGGTTTTTTGTGCCAACATCAGCATGAGCAAACCGGTACCGGCTCCAATATCCAAAATACGTTGGGGTAACAGATGGATCTCCGAAATCATGTTTGCACACCAGGCTCCGAACAGACAACTATCGGTACTGACTTTCAAGGCTGCCTGCTCCTGATGGACAATGAATTGCTTGAATTGAAAAAAAGTATTGGGCATACGGGGCAGTTGAAACGAATCAGGAATCCCAGGAACTCCTTGCAGTGGGCACGGCATCAAGTGAAACAAAATCCTGTTTCAAATATTTGTGATAGGCTGTGAGTGCGATCATTGCGGCGTTATCGGTACAGTAGGCGAAATCCGGAATATATGTTTTCCAATGATGACGAACTCCCATCTCCAGAAATGCTTTTCGCAATCCGCTGTTGGCGCTGACTCCACCTGCAAGACAAACTTGTTTTACGCCAGTAAGCTGTACCGCTTTTTTTAATTTATGAAGCAGGATGGAAACGATTCGGCTTTGAATGGAAGCACAGATATCGGGCAGGTTATCGGCAATGAACTGTTGCCGTTCTGCTTCACTTGCCAGAAATTGTTCTTTGTACACAAGGCTCTTCCCGGCATTTTTCAGAAAATACAAAAAAGAAGTCTTCACACCGCTGAAACTGAAATTGAGATCCGGTATTTGCGGTTCCGGAAATTGAAACCGATCCGGATTTCCCTGTGAAGCATAGCGGTCAATCAATGGTCCGCCCGGATAAGGAAGTCCCAATATTTTTGCTGCCTTATCAAAAGCTTCTCCTGCGGCATCATCAATCGTTTCGCCCAACACTTGCATATCCAGAGGGCTTTTGCACAATACAATTTGCGTATGTCCTCCGCTTACGGTCAAACACAAAAATGGGAATTCGGGCGCAGGATCTCCAATAAGGTTGGCCAGAACGTGTGCCTGCATGTGGTGTACGCCTATCAAAGGCCGACCTAGGGCTAGTGCCATGGATTTTGCAAACTGTGCCCCCACCAGCAGACTTCCAATCAAACCCGGTGCCTGCGTAAATCCCACAGCGTTCAGTTCCTGCAAATCCACGCCGGCCTTTTTGATGGCGGCATCTACCACCGGTACAATATGTTCCATATGGGCTCTTCCGGCAAGTTCAGGCACTACCCCTCCATATTGCTCATGAACAATTTGGGTGGCAATTTCATTCGATAAAATGATTCCATCCCGACAAACAGCTGCCGAGGTTTCATCGCAGGAAGATTCAATGGCTAAAATGGTTACAGACAACTACTGAAGCTTTAAATGTTGGCCACAAAGATACCCGAAATCAATCGAATGAACTTTCATCAATCCCGTTGATAAATTCAACCAATTGGAACGAGTCTTAGAACGAAGACCGAAAAAAACGAACAGGAATCACTTCCTTCGAATGGCAACGACTGGATCCATTTTTGCTGCAATGAACGCAGGTATGATACCCGCCAGAATTCCGGTGAGAATACAAACCATCACAGCTCCCAGAAACAACCCCCAGGAAATAAACACTTCAAAGTGAAACACGTTGGTAAGAACCAGGGTGAGAAAGAATACAAGTATCAAGCCAATCAAGCCGCCCAGCACACACAGCAAAGCGCTTTCGATGAGAAATTCGGAGAGGATCGTTCGGCGTTTGGCCCCCACCGCTTTTTTCAGTCCAATGATATTCGTACGCTCCCTGACGGTGACAAACATGATATTGGCGACTCCAAAAATTCCAACGATAAAAGAAAGGATGGTGATTGCAATGCCTCCAATGGTCATACCGCTGAAAATGGCATTGATTTGTGTACTTCCGCTGTTGACATCATTTAACGCAAAATTATCTTCCTGCCGTGGACTCAATCTTCGAATACCACGCATCACGCCACGCAATTCATTTTTCAACTCTTCAATGGGAATGCCGTCTTTGCCTTTCACAATCAAAAATCCGTCGCTGCGCACTTCACTTCCTATACGGGAAGCAAATTTGTACGGCACCATGATGACGTTGTCAAAATCCCAGCCGCCGATTAAACTTTGTCCCTGCTTTTTGACGATCCCGATAACAGTTACTTTACGCCCTTTAATGGTCACTTTTTTTCCGATGGCGTATTGCGGCTTATCGAACAACTTCTCCGCAACATTGAAGCCCATGATCATAATGGAATTACCCGACTCAAATTCGGAGACACTGAAATAACGTCCCCACTCGATGGAGACTGATTGAATTTGAGTGAATTCTTCCGTGATGCCATACCAGTTGACCCGACTTAGTGACACATCCTCGTATTCGATTTCGGAGGAATTGAAATACGTAAATGCTACATGAGAAGCCAACGAAACCTTTTCTTTAATGGGCATCATTTCTTTATAGCGCGGATTGGGCCGACTCATATATTTCCACCAGGGGTAATCACTCCCCCCGCCCCAGGGCCACTTTTGTACATAGATGGTATTGTTCCCGAAAGATTTGAATTCATTACGCACGTTCTGCTCCAGACTGTTGACCGTGGCCATGACACTGATAATACAAAATATACCAAACGTAATACCCAGTAAACTCAGGAACGTACGCAATTTGTTTTTACGCAGTTCGATCAAAGCAAACTGGAGACTGTTCCAGAATATCTCAAAGGTTTTACGCATTGCTCAAAATTAGTTGATCTGAATTTTGTAAAAAACAAAATTATTCGGGCAGAAATCTGCCTGCTGCTTACCTTTGCGCTCCATTAAAAACAACGATTCCAGATACAGAAATCATTCTGAAACAGAGTGAATGCTCCGAAAAAGCAATCAACGTCCAGATCAATCTGTTGTAAAACGGATCTGATTGATTGCAGCATCCGGGACATAAAAATCGATCATCAAACAGGTCGAAGCAGGTGTATCTCGAATCGAAGTGCCGTTCATTTCAAAACCCTTCAATCGACAGTCATGAAATATGCGAATGAAATCAAACGACGCCGTTCGTTTGCCATTATATCACACCCGGATGCCGGGAAAACAACGTTGACCGAAAAGCTCTTGCTCTTTGGAGGCGCTATTCAAATTGCCGGTGCGGTCAAAAGCAACAAGATCAAGAAACATGCAACGAGCGATTTCATGGAAATTGAGCGCCAAAGAGGAATTTCTGTCGCTACGTCCGTGATGACGTTTGAATACAATGGCATCCTGATCAACCTGTTGGACACACCCGGCCATAAAGACTTTGCCGAAGACACCTATCGTACATTGACTGCCGTTGACAGTGTTATTCTCGTCATCGACAGTGTGAATGGCGTGGAAGAGCAAACACGCCGTTTGATGGAAGTGTGCCGGATGCGTGATACGCCCGTGATCGTCTTCATCAACAAAATGGACCGCGACGGTAAAAACAGATTCGAGCTGCTGGAAGAGGTTGAAAAAGAACTCAACATCCATCTGCATCCCATGACCTGGCCCATCAACAGCGGAAAGGATTTTAAAGGGGTTTATGATTTACACAATAAAAGTCTGGTATTGTTTACACCCAACACCAAAGCCAGCGACGAAGATGTAGTACAGATCAAAGACCTGAATGAACCGTTACTCGACACCAAAATCGGGGAATCAGATGCGGCAATGCTGAGAGAAGATGTTGAACTTGTAGATGGTGTTCACGGCGAACTAAATGTTGATGATTACCTCAGAGGAAAAGTTGCTCCGGTCTTTTTTGGAAGTGCCGTGAATAATTTCGGGGTCAAAGAAATGCTGGATACGTTTATACGCATTGCCCCTTTGCCTCAAAGCAGAGAAACCTCTGTACGGGAACTGGATGTGAACGAAGATCGTTTCAGTGGCTTTATATTTAAAATCCATGCCAATCTGGACCCCAAACATCGCGATCGTATTGCCTTCCTGCGTGTTTGTTCCGGAAAATTTGAACGGAATAAATATTATCATCACGTACGACTGGATAAAGATGTTCGGTTCAGTAATCCGTATTCCTTTATGGCCCGTCAAAAAGATGTCATTGAAGAAGCTTATCCCGGAGATGTTGTGGGTTTGTTTGATACCGGTAATTTTAAAATTGGCGACACACTAACGGAAGGGGAAAATTTATTCTTCACCGGTATCCCCGTTTTTTCACCGGAGTTGTTTAAAGAAGTGGTCAACAAAGACCCTATGAAAACAAAACAATTGGAAAAAGGATTGATGCAGTTAACCGACGAAGGTGTTGCGCAGCTCTTTACGCAATTTGGAGGCAACAAAAAAATCATTGGCTGTGTTGGCGAACTTCAATTTGAAGTCATTCAATACCGTTTGCTACAGGAATATGGTGCTTCTGCCGAATTCAAAGCGCTACCCTATTTTAAAGCATGCTGGATCACCAGTAACGACGCAAAAAAACTGGAAGATTTCACCCGCTTTAAAACCAATAACATCGCTGCCGACAAAGATGGCCATGTTGTTTACCTGGCACAAAGTGAGTGGTTTCTGAATACCGAACGACAAAACAATCCGGATATCGAATTTCATTTTACAAGTGAAGTCCACAAGTAAACAGCACTTGTGTCCACACAAATAATAGTCCGTTACACTTTTCCGATCTGCTCCATCATTTTCTCGACGAGCTTATAGGTGGCGGGACAATATTCAACGTTTTGTTTGTAGACGTGGACCCAATCCGTAAAGACCTTTTTGTGGTGGTGGGGAAATCCACTGCAATCTTCGGGGCGGATTTCATAGATCGAGCATTTGTTGTCTTTGAGATTCAGAAACTGACAAGGCTGACGTGTATTCATCCAGTCGCCGGTACTCCGTTCTTTATACAACCATTTTTCCTTAAATGCTTCGGGCGTTACTTTGAAATGGGCCGCAATGCGTTTGATATCTTTATTCGTAAAAGTAGGTGTCATGGTTTTGCAGCAATTGGCACAGGCCAGGCAATCGGTCTCCGCCCACACCTCTTTGTCGAGCTTCTGCACTTTTTTATTGAGTCCGCGGGGCTGAACCGTTTCAAGTCGTGTTAGAAAGTAACGGAATCTGCGTCGATTCTTTTTCATCAATCGTTTAAAACCGGAAAGATTCAGGGATTTCATTGCTGCTGCAGAATTTGATTATGAGCAGCGAATATAATTCTTCTTAACTTTCAAACATCAAACCGTCGGTTGCGCATGTGGGAAGCGTATAAAAAAGGATTCAAAGTTTATCTTCAGTTGGAGAAGTCGTTGAGCGACCATTCCATTGAAGCCTACTTACATGACGTTGAACTCATCACACAGCATTTGCAGGCAACAGGCAACATGAAAACACCGGCCGAACTGGAATTGAAAGAAATGCAGCAATTCATCCGCCACATCGGAGAACTGGGTATGACAGCAAGTAGTCAGGCCCGTATCATTTCAGGATTGAGACAATTCTACAAATATTGTTTACTGGAGAAAATCACCCATCAGGACCCTACTGCGCTGTTGGAGGCACCCAAACTCAAACGCAGTCTACCCGATGTGCTAAGTTATCAGGAAATAGAACAAATCATCAATCAGATTGATCTCAGTAAGCCGGATGGTGGCCGCAACAAAGCCATTCTTGAAACCATGTACAGTTGCGGATTGCGCGTAAGTGAAGTGATTGGTTTGAAACTTTCGCACTTGTATCTCGATGCCGGCTTCATCCGTGTTATCGGCAAGGGCGACAAGGAGCGACTGGTCCCCATCGGAACAAGCGCGATAAAGTACATTCAATTGTACCGTAGCAGTATTCGGGTGCATTTCCCGGTAAAACCCGGAAAAGAAGATTTTCTCTTCCTGAATAAATTCGGAAATCCATTATCCCGCATAATGATCTTCCTGATCATCAAAGACCTGACTCAAAAAGCCGGAATTAAGAAAAAGATTTCACCCCATACCTTTCGGCATTCCTTTGCAACCCATCTGGTAGAAGGAGGTGCCGATTTAAGAGCGGTGCAGGAAATGTTGGGACATGAAAGCATCACAACAACCGAAATCTACACCCATTTGGACCGTGAATTCCTACGCAAAACACTGGAACAGTTCCACCCGGGGTTTTCAAAATAAGTCGGATCGCGTCTCTGTCGGTTTCAATTATTTTAAAGCCACCATTACAGTCTTTCCTACCTTCGCAAAAAACTACCGGAAATGAAAAAACTCTTTTTTGCCGCACTGGCCCTTTTGTCCATGACAACAGGAATGGCTCAATCCTTAAGAATACCCCAACCCTCTCCTGCTCAAACCATCAAACAGGATTTTGGATTGGGAAGCATTGAAATTTCCTACAGTCGTCCCAGTGCAAAAGGACGTACTGTATTTGGTGACCTGGTACCTTACGGCGACGTTTGGCGCACCGGAGCCAATAGTGCCACCACCATCAGTTTCAGCGATGAAGTCGTGATCAACGGAGTGAAAATCCCTGCAGGTAAATACGGCTTCCTGACGATTCCGGGAGAAAAAGAATGGACTCTGATCATCAGCAAACAAACCAATGTTACTTCACCGACTGATTACAAACAAGATCAGGATCTCGTTCGTGTCGTTGTTCAACCTGCTGTACCCGCAATACCAACCGAAACCTTCACGATTCAAATCGCAAACATTAAAAACACATCCTGTGATGTACAATTGATTTGGGAAAAAACAATGGTTGCGTTACCGGTTACAACCGAAATTGACACCAAAGTGATGAAGCAAATTGAGAATACATTGATTAAAGACAACCGTCCGTATTTCAGCGGCGCCTTTTATTATTCCGAGAACAACAAAGACCTGAATCAGGCACTTGTTTGGTACGATAAAGCCATTGAACAAAACCCCAAAGGATACTGGATCTATTATCAAAAAGCCCGTACGCTCTTAAAAATGGGTCGCAAACAGGAAGCGTTGATCCTGTCGCAAAAATCAATGGAGCTGGCCAGAGAAGAAAAAGACGATACGTATGTACGTCACAACGAGAAACTTCAAAAAGAATTAAAATAAATGACTATCCCCGGTTCGCCGGGGATTTTTTTTAGGGATGAATCAGATTGTATCGTGTATTGGGTAATGCCAACGGAACGATGGTATTAGTGTTAACACGGTTTAAAAAATAATAACTTTCGTCGCAACAGGTAGTAACATTCATCCGAAAACCAAAATAGAATGAATCGGTAACAACACCCTTGATCTTAAGATAAAAAGGCTCGTAGGTTGTAGTGGCTAAAAAATAGACCGACATCGATTCGTCAGAAGCATTGTAATTGAATCTACGCCGGATGAGATCCTCTCCGCCATCCGTCAATCGCTTCCCATAAATTTCGACTTCTGATGTGTCGTATTGCTTGAAAGGCCCTGTTAGTAAATCTTTACCAGCACTGTTTTGAATACGGAACAAAAAGCCGGGCGGCAACAGATTGGGACAATTTTCATCCCGACAGTTTTTGCCGCAACCTGTTATAAGAACTGTTGCGACAAAGAGTACCAACAAGCTAACATATTTTTGCATCATGTTACAAAGTTAATTGCTTCTCATTTTTTTAAACCGATCGATGATTAATTGCAACAAACCCGAAAACAAAATCACAGCTACAGCGCCGATCACATTCAGCCACAAAAACGAAATCAGATCTTGATAATAAACAACTACAACAATCACCTCAGCAATAACGGCGGCATAAAAAACGGCGGTTCCTTTAACTTTTTTGAAATAAAAGGCAACTAAAAATATCCCTAAAATGGTCCCGTAAAACCAACTACCCAATATATTGACCGCTTCAATCAAACTATTTCCAAGACTGTAAGCAAATTGTGCAACGATGATACAAACAATTCCCCACAAAAGTGTGTAGATGCGCCCCCATCGGAATTCCTGAATTGGACTCATGGATGTCTTGCTGAATTTCCGGTGAAAATCCATCAAGGTGCAGGAAGCAAGTGCATTGAGTGCGGCAGCGATACTACCCCAGGCTGCCAAAAACAGAATGGCGATGATAAGTCCTACCAAGCCGGAGGGCAACGTATCGCTCACAAAATGCAAAAAAACATAGTTGGTATCATTGGTATCGGCACCGGGATTGGCTTTTGAGATGATTGCCTTTGCTTGTGTACGCAGTTGTTGTCCCTTTGCCTCCATCGTTTTCAACAACAACGTCAGACTATCGCTCTTGTATGCTTGTTGCTTTTTTAACTGGGAAGATAATTCAAGAACAAGTCCCTTTTTTTGTCCCTGCAATTGATCGTACTCATTCACCAGTTTTTGGTAGGCCGGCGCATACTCCGATTGTAAAACAAGCGTTTCCTGTGCCTTATTAAAAAAAACAGGTGCTTTATAAAATGCATAAAACGCAAAAACCAAACATCCAATGAGCAGGATCGAAAACTGTAAAGGAATTTTTAGCAGACCGTTCATCAGCAAGCCCATTCTACTTTCACGTGTATCCTTCGCCGTAAGATAGCGCCCTACCTGACTCTGATCTGTTCCAAAATAACTCAGCGCCAGAAAAAAACCACCAATCAACCCGCTCCAGATGTTATACCGGTCTTTCCAGTCAAATCCGTTATCGGTCGTTCCGGTTGTAATGACATTCATTTTACCGCTCTTACCGGCAATATGCAATGCCTCGGTAAATCCAATGCCTTCGGGCAAAGAATGAACGGCGTAATAGGGCGCTATGAACATGGCTGCGTAAATGATCAGAAACTGTAATTGCTGTGTGTACGCAACGGCTTTCGCTCCGCCACTGACTGTATAAACAATCAGCAAGCCTCCCATGAACAGATTGGTGACCGTCAAATCCCAACCCAGCATACTGTGCAATACCAGAGAGGGCGCAAAAATGCTGATGCCTGTACTGAATCCCCTTGATAATAAAAATAAAAAAGAAGTCAGCGTACGTGTTTTAACATCAAACCTTGATTCTAAAAACTCATAAGCCGTAAACACTTTTAAGCGATGAAAAAGCGGAACAAAGGAAATGCACAACACAATCATCGCCAGGGGCAATCCGAAATAATATTGCACGAAGCGCATACCGTCGGTATAAGCTTGACCCGGCGCTGTAAGAAAGGTAATGGCACTCGCTTGTGTCCCCATAATACTGAGCATCACCAGCCACCAGGGCATTTGTCGGTTACCCAAAAAATAGCCTTCCGGATTTTTACCGGTTCTGCTTCGGTAAATGCCGTAAACAATCACTACGGCAAGTGTAGCAATTAAAACCAGCCAATCTAAAGGAAGAAATCTCATTGATAATACCGGGTGAGCAGTTGAAAAAGAAAGATGCACACAAACAACATTCCTGCGACAAGGAGATACCACAAAATCCAGGAATCGTTGGAAGGTTTTTTCGACTTCATGTTACAGCATTAAAGCATCCGAATCAATTCCGTTCGTCTTGTCGCGGCTTCGTGAAATAGGCAATCAGGTAACTGATTCCAATTCCCAACAATAAACCATATGCAATTCGTTTACTGATGAACCCGATCAGCAATCCCAAACCCAATCCGGTTAAAAGTGTACGTTCTGTAGATGCTCGTTCCTGTTTCATATTCGTTTACAAATTAACACAAAAAACAGTTAGTACTTGGGAGGCGCCAATAAATTCGCCATGATTCGATAAGCACCCGGAACGCCGGCAGGCAATTGACGAAACAACGACAAGGCACAATAAATGATCCGACCCTTTCCCCATGAAGCCATGAGCAACGACCCGTTCCGTTCCTTTTCCCCCGGATCGTGCATTTCCAGCAAGGGCGTAAATACAGAATCAAAAGAATCGGCCTCATACACCGTTCGCTCCTGAACCCATCCGTTGAAATCACTTGGCGTAATGGTATTAGGGTAATGCCAGATCGGATTCTGCGGATCGATCAGCTTAACATCAGATTGCTCGTTGGTAACACGGTTACGGGAAATCGTAAACGGAAACGGAGCGATACGTGCTTTGAGCGGACCAATTTGATTGCTCGTATTGTATTGTACCAACAACACACCGCCATTCTTTACATATTGCATTAAAGGGTCAAAGGCCCCTTTCAACCAGTCGTGTATATTATAGGCTCTTATGCCGGTAACAATGGCATCAAAGGTTCGCAGCTTTTCAAATGTGATCTGATGTTCATCCAGCAGCGTCACTTCATATCCGATCTGACGTAAACAAGTCGGAATCTGATCTCCGGCTCCCGGCAGGTATCCGATTTTTGTACCCGTTGTCTTTACAGTAACATACACCGTTTTTATCTGTGTCTCGGGGAAATACGTTATAACAGGAATATGGTCGTAGGCAATGCGCCGTACATTCAAAGGAGCGATTGCTTTGGATAATGAATGAATCTCTGGTTTCACAGAAATGATTTGCGTTAGCTTCCCCGGAAGTTTCTGAACCGAAACCACCCAATCTTTTTCAACACCTTGTTCTAATTGGATTGATGGTAAATCAGGAGTCAGTTTCCACCCGTTTTGAGGTATCCACGAACCTTTTACATTAAGCGGACGTTGTGTATGCAGATTCAAATGCAATCTCAATTGTTTGGATTGTTGGTTGTTGAAAACCAGAAGCGACTGATCCGGACGAACTACAACAGACGGATAAATGACCAAAGGCTGATACAACTCC
>CANGQQ010000064.1 GCA_947456025.1 Chitinophagaceae bacterium
AAATAAAATCGTTGCTCGCAAAGCCTTTCGCAGGATATGTGTACCGGGAAATCAAAAAAGGGTATCATACTGCTGTTTCTGATCAGGAATCCATCCTCCGGCAATTGGTAAAGTTGGCTCAACAGACTGAGTTTGGCAAGGAACATCGGTTTCCTTCTGTTACCGATTACGAAGGATACAAGCAAGCAGTTCCTGTAAGGGATTACGAAGGTTTGCGTCCCTACATTGACCGTATTAAAGAAGGTCGTCACAATGTATTGTGGAAAGGGAAGCCCCTTTATCTGGCTAAAACCAGCGGAACAACCAGCGGTGTCAAATACATTCCGATTACAAAGGCCTCCATTTCCAATCACATTAACGGAGCCCGCAATGCGTTGCTCTGTTACATGGCCGAAACCGGAAATACGCAATTTGCCGACGGGAAAATGATTTTCTTGTCCGGTTCTCCTGAATTGCAGCGTGTTGCCGATATTCCTACGGGACGTTTAAGCGGCATTGTCAATCATCATGTACCGGGGTACTTGCGCCGCAATCAATTACCCTCTTACGAAACGAATTGTATTGAAGATTGGGAATCTAAACTCGATGCTATTGTAGCAGAAACGCTTCATCAGGATATGCGACTCATCAGTGGAATTCCACCCTGGATGCAGATGTATTTTGACCGGCTCATCGAAAAAAGCGGTAAAAATATCGGCGCTTTATTTCCACATTTCAGTGTCATGGTGCAGGGAGGAGTGAACTTTCAACCTTACCGTGCACGACTGATGGAGAGCATCGGTAGGCCTGTAGATCTCATTGAACTGTTTCCCGCTAGTGAAGGCTTCTTTGCTTTTCAGGACAGTCAGCAACACGAAGGGCTGCTTTTGAATACCAATTCCGGAATCTTTTATGAATTTATTCCCGCTGCCGAAATTTTTAATGAACACCCAACCCGTTTGAGTCTGAAAGATGTTAAAGTGGGCGAAAATTATGCGCTCATCATCAACAGCAATGCCGGATTATGGGGCTATAATATTGGCGACACGGTGAAATTTGTATCTACTGATCCTTACCGTTTGGTGGTGTCGGGTAGAATCAAACATTTTATCTCTGCATTTGGTGAGCACGTCATTGGTGAAGAAGTGGAGCGAAGTCTGCTACAGGCTGCAAAGGAAGAAAATGTTCGGGTAGCCGAATTCACTGTTGCACCATTTATTCAGCAGGGTGAAGGGAAGAGTTATCATGAGTGGTTTATTGAGTTCGAGCATGCTCCGGCTTCTTTGGAACAATTTGCCGAACGGATCGATGCTGCTCTTCGAACCAAAAACATCTATTATGATGACCTGATCAAGGGCGCCATTTTACAACCATTGCGTATTACCGTAATCCGTAAAAATGGTTTTATCGATTATATGAAAAGTATTGGCAAACTGGGCGGACAAAATAAGGTGCCCCGGTTGAGCAACGATCGGAAACTTGCCGATGAACTGCAATCGTTTACTGTTAAATAATTAGCTTTACCATTCTCTACGATTACTCCATGATGAAAAAAAGAATCGCAATATTTGGATCAACCGGCTCTATTGGAACACAAGCGCTTGAGGTAATTGAGGCCAATCCTCATTTGTTTGAAGTTGAAATTTTGACGGCTCATTCCAACGATGAATTACTGATCCAGCAAGCTTTGAAATTCAATCCCAATGCAATTGTAATTGGAGATGAAAAAAAGTATGCAAGGGTAAAGGAAGCACTTGCGGCTACAGATGTAAAAGTATTTGCCGGTGAGCAGGCGCTGGAAGAAGTCGCCGCTTTTGATACCTACGATATGATGCTTGCCGCCATTGTGGGCTTTGCAGGTTTACAACCAACACTCCGCGCTATTGAAAACCGAAAAGCCATTGCGCTGGCCAACAAAGAAACATTGGTTGTGGCAGGAGACATTGTAATGCGCAAGGCCGTTGAAAACAAAGTGCCGGTATTACCGGTCGATAGTGAGCATTCAGCCATCTTTCAATGCCTGGTTGGGGAGTCAAGAAATCCGATTGAAAAGGTGATTTTAACAGCCAGTGGCGGACCTTTCCGGGGCAAAAAACCCAATTTTTTATTGAACGTCAAGCGGGATCATGCGTTACAGCATCCCAACTGGAGTATGGGGGCCAAGATCACGATCGACTCTGCAACACTCATGAATAAGGGATTGGAAATGATTGAGGCCAAATGGCTTTTTAATCTTAGACCGGAGCAGGTTCGTGTTGTGATTCATCCGCAGAGCATCATTCACAGTATGGTGCAGTTTGAAGATGGCAGTATCAAAGCGCAAATGGGTTTGCCTGATATGAAATTGCCCATTCAATATGCAATGGCATTTCCCAATCGTATTCCCAACAACTTCCCGCGTTTTGATTTTCGAAAAGTGAATACGCTCAGTTTTGAAGAACCTGATTTGAAGACTTTTCGCAATCTGGCGCTGGCGATCGAAAGTTTAAATAAAGGAGGTAATTTGCCTTGTGTCTTAAATGCGGCCAATGAAATTGCAGTCTGGGCATTTTTACGCAACCGGATAGGTTTTCTGGACATGACGGA
This sequence comes from Chitinophagaceae bacterium, assembly GCA_947456025.1. Taxonomy (GTDB): domain Bacteria; phylum Bacteroidota; class Bacteroidia; order Chitinophagales; family Chitinophagaceae; genus Lacibacter. The sequence goes on from CANGQQ010000064.1 coordinate 2,566, forward strand.
TGTGATTGAAAAGACCATGCATTATGTGCCCTTTATCGAGAATCCGACACTCGATGAGTATCTGGAAAGCGATGGAGAGGCCCGGAGTTATGCCGCTTCTCTCATTCAATTATAGCGAATCTGTCAAAAATTTGACAAACCACTAAGATATTTTCACGGATATTTGCAACCTTATTAAAAAGTAGCATATGCTTTTGCTTATCAATTGGGGTGAATTTGGAATAAAAGCGGGTCAGTTGTTGTTGTCGCTCTCAATCCTTATCCTTTTTCATGAATTCGGACATTACATTACGGCTCGTTGGTTTAAATGCCGTGTCGATAAATTCTTTTTGTTTTTTGATCCCTGGTTTTCATTGTATAAAAAGAAAATCGGTGATACCGTCTACGGAATTGGCTGGTTGCCATTGGGCGGCTATGTGAAAATTGCCGGAATGATCGATGAGAGTATGGATAAAGACGCGATGAAACAACCTCCACAGCCCTGGGAATTCCGGAGTAAACCGGCCTGGCAACGTCTCATCATTATGATTGGTGGTGTAACCGTAAATGTAATCCTTGCGTTCTTAATCTATGCGATGATTTTGTTTGTATGGGGCGAAAAGCGTACGCCCGTAGCGGGGGTTAAAAACGGAATCTGGATTACCGACAGCCTGATGTATGAAATTGGACTGCGCAATGGCGATAAAGTGATATCGGTAAACGATCAAAAAGTAGATTATTTCGAAGGGCTGAATGCAGCCGTCATTACCGGAACGCATTTGGAAGTAGAGCGCAACGGGCAAAGACAACGCATTAATTTACCGGTCAACTTAATTGAGAAGCTGGTCGAGAGCAAACGAAAGAGAGGGTTGATGCTGATGCCGCGTGTTCCTGCAATCGTTGGTGAATTTGATAAAAAGGATACGAGTTATGCGAAGCAATCGGGATTGCAGCAAGGCGATCGGATCGTGGCAATCGATTCTGTTGCCGTTTCTTATTTTGACGAAATGATTCCTTTGATTGGAAAAAATAAAAATAGCACGGTTGTGTTAACCGTTGATCGAAAGGGACAGCTCGTACAAATCACATCGAAAGTGAATGGTGACGGCAAAATAGGATTGGGGATTTTATCGAATGAAGAATACGAGAAGCTTCAGGTAATTCAAATTGAACGCCATAAATACAGTTTGGCAGAAGCGCTTCCGGCCGGTGTTCACAAGGCATACGAAAAACTTTCTTTTTATATCAGTCAGTTTCGTTTAATCCTGAATCCTGAAACCGGAGCCTACAAAGGTATTGGCGGGTTCAAGTCGATGGGTTCCATTTTTCCATCTGAGTGGGATTGGGAAAGTTTTTGGAATATCACTGCGTTCTTCAGCATTGTATTGGCATTTATGAATTTATTGCCCATTCCGGCACTGGATGGGGGGCATGTGTTGTTTACTCTTGTGGAGATGGTAACAGGTCGTAAGCCCAGTGAAAAGTTTCTGGAATATGCGCAAATCGTTGGGATGATCATCTTATTCAGTCTCTTGATTTATGCCAACGGGAACGATTTGTTTGGTTGGAATCGTTGATGAAATAAAAACAATAACTATTTAAGGAAGGCTCCGCCTTCCTTTTTTGTTGTGTATAGATCAATCCATTTCCTTTATTATGCGCAGAATGCTTTAGTTTTGTATGTTCTTCGGGGCTGCCCGGTTTTGACAGCATAGATCTTTGAAAGTGTAAGCATGTCGTGCGTTGGATTATTAGCACGTAAATCTGAAGATTCAAAATTCAAATGGCAATACACAGTATGCCATGGCCGCTTAATCAGTGATTAGGTAGTCATTAGGGCCGCCGAACAGGTTGATCTGTTACCAAGTTCCGCCGCCGACTCAAAACAAATACAGATTGCTGCAACACCAGGCTGTGCCTGTTGCAAAAGACACATACAGCTAAGCAATTTATTGGTAGGTTCAGGTCCTGTAAATTGCCGACAATCAATCATGAAATAAACATGTAGAAAGCTTTTGGGGAATGTGTTTGGACAGGGGTTCGATTCCCCTCAGCTCCACAATTATTAGGCTGAAACTCTTTATAGATAAGGGTTTCAGCCTTTTTGTTTCACAAGGGGTGCAAAAAGGGGCAAATCGTATGAATTGCAGGGTTTTTTTGTTGAAACAGTCGCCAGATCATCTTTGCTGTTGTTGGCTTCTCCGCCAACAACGAGTAGAATCATAGAATCGATTAAAGACGAAGCTTATTCATTCAGGCCGCCACAACGCCAAGCCGCATGTTAATCGCACACCCTGTCAACCTATGCATCGGTTATCTTTTTCAGTTCGTCTATCAAAAATTTACTCTCTTTTAAATCTAAATACGGCGTTTTTAATGTCCTTGCCCAATAAAAACCGTGTTCTAATAGTTCTGAAACTTTTGCGAAAGGCATGTATTTCTGTATTCCCTTTTCACGTTTTGGAATATGAGTTAGCCACTTAACATTTACATAACCTTCATCTTCGTCAAGCTTTTGTTGGCTTGTCACTTGTCCGACAGCTACAACACCTACATGTTTGTGTGACAGAAAAACGTAATCATTCTTTTTAATGGAATAAATGAAGTTTTGTGCGTCACCCCAAATTGATGCTCGATTGTTTTCAAGCATATGCCATATTCCATCTTCGTCGTAAGTTCTATTCGTGTCAAGAATAACACCTTTTACTTGCTTGGGGTTTCTATGAATGTCATGAGGTTTAGCAAAAAACTCAAAGAATAGCTCGTCTGCTATTTTATAAATCCGATAAGGCATGAACTCAACTGATAAACCTTTAGACTTCCAATAGCTTAACGACTTTGCAAGTACTTCATTAGCTGCACTGCCGACTACATAAAAGTGCTGATTACGATTAAATTCGGCTGGTGTCAATTCTCGGTCGAGTTCAAACGCTTCTTTATGAGCTTCGGATAATTCTCTTTCTGGGTTTTTTTTCTTAAAGTAGTTATTTAATTTGTCGTAAGTCCATTGTCCAGCCCATTGGGCATATCGAAGAATTTGCACCATTGCCTCGTCACCTACAATTCCTCTTTTAAGTTCAAAAATTACAACATCTCCATTAACTGTAACAGCATAAATATCTGCTTCTCCTTGAAAGCTCCGCTCCTGATGGATTGGCATGAGAGCATTATCCTCGAATAACTTGTTCAGTAAGTTTTCTGCAAGAAGATTTTCTAAATGCTTTTCAATTTTGTTCAATTCAGATAGCTCGTAAAATTCAACTGGGTCCAAGCCGTTTTGATCGTCATCACTAAGTGTCAATTTATAAAGCATGATTGTGGTTTTTTGTGGGTTGCGCCAAACTTGTTTATCCCCGTAACTCTAAACGTTTAAGTTTCGGTAATCCGCCCAAATCCGGAAGCATATGCGCTATTGTTATCAAAATTTGGTTCGTGTTATTTTTTAAGAAAGTGTTAATCAAAAAGAGCATCTCATTAGTTGTTTGTAAGTCGGTTCTATTTTGCTCAAATGGAAGAAGAGGAATTTCCGTTTGAACATTAAACAATTGTTTTTTTCATAAGCAGCTTCAATCTTTTTAATGTTAGCTTTTTTATTAATCTGTCCAGGTACGTAAAAATAACTACCAATTTAATATCTATTTTTCTAAATGTTGACATTTTATTCTTTTGTTGAAATAATGTTGATATAGCCAATTTCCTCCCTAGCCTTGGTTCGTGTCTGCACGAACCAATATGATTCCCCTCTGTCCCGGTTCGTGCAGACACGAACCAGGGCGGAGGTTTTCTGTTATCAAAATGGAGATGATATAAATTATTACTTTTATGAAATGAAAAGAATACTAATTAACGTCATATTTATTTTTTGTTCACCTATCTTTTCAAATGCCCAAAAAGAAGGAGATAAAGTAATAGTTGTAAAATATTCAAGCGACTCAATTTCTGCTTATAAGTTGGCAAAAAAAGTTTTGATTGATTATAACTTTTTAATTAAAGATGAGGAAAACACTAATACACTTAATACTTATCCAAGAGAACTTAAAAAAATTCCTGGTACCTGTGTAATAAGAGTTGAAATAGCAAACGACACGTTTAGAGTTAGCGGAATATACGGAACAAAAAAAATGAATTATTGGGGATTTGACACACCCCCTAAATCATTTTTGCCAATTATTTACTTCAGGGGTAGCAAGACATGGCCTCTTATGTTATCTATTGCTGAAAAATTAGGTGAAATTATTAGATACGAAAACCCAACTTCAAACAAAAAAAATAAAAAGGCAAATTCCTATTCTTTCGGTGTTTTTTCAGATGTTCATTCAAGTGTCTTTTTAATGAACTTACGACTTTAGAACTCACTTAAAATAATATTTATGCACCTTATTTTAGTGCATGTAAAAAAGCTCTGCGATTTTAAAGATCTGTAGGGCTTTGTGTTTACAGCACATCTAATGTCGTTCAATCTGGAATCTCATTCCGCTTTTGCCGGCGCTGCAATCATTTCAGATAATTGCTGAATGATTTTCCAATCCGGTTTTTTGAAAAATATTCCTGTTGATTGTTCTTTTCTGATTCCACGAAGAAAAAGATAGAAGACGCCGCCAAAATGGGTTTTGTAATTAAAATCGGGTAAGCGCAAACTCAGGTACTTGCAAACAGCCACTGTATAAATATGGTATTGCAAATGGTAGTTGTTTTCATTCATGGCTGCTGCAACACCTTCGGCAGCGTAATCCTCGGTTTGATTGCCCAAGAAATTCGACTTCCAGTCTAGTATATAATAACGACCATTGTGTTCAAAAAACAGATCCATTTTTCCATTCATAATCCCTTCCAGTTGCCTTGAGCTTTTTACCTGAAAGGGAGTATCTGGTGTTGACAGTTGTTCAATTTGGTTGGTGTGAAACAAGGAAACTTTAAAATCGAATTCCAGTTCGTTGAGCCTTTGTTCGTTCTTGATTTCATTGAGTGTGAATGCTTCCTGCTCACAATGGAGTTTTACCGCTGTACAATGATCGATCAATGTTTCAAGATGACTCGCATAAGTTTCTTCCAAACCCGGGGCCAGTCGTTTTAAGGCATTGGCAATAATGCGTTCCCTGAAACTTGAATCGGTGAAGTCGATATGTTCAAAAATATAATGAAGAAGATTTCCGGTTGATGCACCTCTTCGTAATGTTTCAAAAACAAAAAGATCATAGGGCGTTACAGGCTTTCCGTTTAGGAATTTTATGCTGGATCCATGATCCGGATTAAGCGCACTGTAACTTATTTTTCTCCAGTTGATTTGTGTAAGGCTAAAAGATTCGGCTTTCCGGTACACTATAGGGAAGGTCGTTGCTGTTTGATTGTAACGGTAATTGTCGGGGATCGCAGGCGCCATTTCAAACGCAATGTTTGAGGGATTGGTGTTTCTTAATGCATGAAGAAATGTTTTCAATCCTGTGTTCTTAAGATGATCATTACTGATCACATAGCATTTGTATTTTGCTCTCGTGATGGCCACATACATCAGTCTTCGGTTTTCCTGTTCAAACTGTGTTGCAATCATCTGCTCCTGTTCGGGTTCTAACAATGCTTGTTCTGCAAAAACATATTCCCCGCTTGTTTCTTCTCTGAAACTTTTTAATTCCTGTCTGCCTTCCTTCATATCCAGTTCGGGTGCCAGAACGATTTTGTATTCCAGACCTTTACTCTTGTGGATCGTTACAATCTTTACAGCCTCATCGTCACTTTCAATCCGTTGTTGATATTCGTCTCCTTCGGCGGAATGGCCTTCAATGGATTTTTGAAGCCAGTTGATCAATTCAATGGGAGCGAATTGTTTTCTGACTTGTATTTTGTGCAACAGTTCCTGAAGTTGCAACAGGTTGGCAAGAAAGCGCTCTCCGTTGGGAACTTCAGGATCGAGAAAGCGCGATTTGATCCGGTAGTCGGTAAGAAATTTCATCAACATGACATATACGCCTTCTTTGAGCCAGGTTTCCTGATAGATCTTAAACCGGTTTAATACTTCTTCTTCGTTCAGTTGGTATAGGTCCTCGATTGTAAATCCGCCCATTTTTGTAAGCAGTGCTTTACGTATGGACCCCGAATGAATGTCATGTACGGCTTCCAGGACGTATAATAGTTCTTTGGACTCATCGCTGCTCAGTAATTTGCTTTCGTCAATGGTGACGGCGGGTATTTTGTATGCTGACAAAGTCTTTTTCAGTTCTTTTCCTCTTACATTGGAGCGTACCAGGATGCCGATGTCGGAAGGACGTATTTTTCGGGTGCTTTCTTTCTCGGTTATTGCGTAATCTTCATTCTCCAAAAGCGCTGCAATAATGGCTGCAACGGATTCATTGATTTCCTCCTTGTTGTTGTGTCCCAGGATGCTCATGGGACAAACAGGCTTGCCGCGATAAAGTAAATGACCGGGCTCCCGGTCTTGGGGTGCTTCTACGGGATTGTACAAGATACGGTCGGGCGCATCTCCGAAATGAAACGTGTCAAAATCAGGTAGAGGTAGGAAGAATTCATTCTGCGCAGCGATAACCGACTTTGAAGAACGGTAATTGGTGTTCATTCCATAACGGTGCTGTACTTCTTTAGAAGCTTTGAAATAGGTGAAAATATCGGCCTTTCGCCAGCCGTAAATGGATTGTTTGGGGTCTCCTATATAAAAGAGAATCGTTTCCTTTCCGTAGAGGGTTTGAAAAAGTTCATATTGCAGTTTGTCGGTATCCTGGAACTCATCAATAAAGACGGATTTGTATTTCTTTCGTAAAGCTGCAATGAGTTGAAGATTGGGTTTTACTACCACAGCACGGTGTAGTTTCAAAATCATGTCATCAAACGACATCAGACTTTTGTCTTCCTTGTTCCGGTTGATGGTTGTTGTGATTTCACCAATGGCGAATTGATGAATTTTATTGATGAAAAGGTAGATCTGTTTGTTGAGTTCTAGCTCCACGTTATCAATTTCGGTCAACATAGCAAGAATGTCCGGAAACAGTTTGATGATGAACTCTCTTTCCGCTTTTGTTATGATGATCTCTAAAACCAGTTCGGGAGTTTCAAATAACTCAGGCGGAAATTGCTTCTGCCCGGTTTTGCCACCTTTAGCCACACGTTCAATTAATTCCGTTTTGTGCTCAATGATATAGGGGACTAACTGATCTTTTAATATCCGGATGCGTTCTTTATAATCTGAAAATTTAGTTGCATAGGCTGCCTGTCGTTGTGGGGAGAACAAATCTGCTTCACAGGGCTCCGTTATAAAATAGGTTTTCCCACTCAACGCATTTTGTATGATTTTTTCCAGTGTTGATTTTGACAGCTTGTGAGGCATCAGGAATTGGAGCAACGCATAGTCTAAGCCCGTAATATGTGTTCGCCAGAAATGATTGATTGCATGCGTACTGATATCTGTCAGCGCTTCTTCACTCATTGACTCAGCGCCCATAATTTGCTGCGTTTCAAATGCAAATTCGGATAAGGTACGCTGACAAAAACTATGGATGGTGAGAATGGACGTTTCATCCAGAAAAATGATTGCGCTTTTTAACCGACTTTCGATTTCGTCCGGTCCAATCATGGCCTGTGCTTTTTCTACAATGCTGCTGATGGTTGCATCCTCTATGGTGCCGCCGCAACTTTTCACATACGCCATTCGAATGAAGGACCGGATGCGCATTTCAAGTTCTGCTACAGCAGCTTTTGTAAAAGTGACCATCAGGATTTCCTGGATCAGCATGTTTTTTTCCAGCAGGAGCCGTAGGGTTAAAATGGCGATGGAATAGGTTTTTCCGGTACCGGCACTGGCTTCAATCAGATTGCTGTCTTGAAGACGAACGGTTGTGGCGTCGAACGGTTCTGTTTTTTGTTTTTGAGCCATACAGGTTATTGTTGGATGATTCCGGGAAATAATGAATTGATTTCATTGAACAGATGCAGCGTATTGTTCCGGAGTACTTCGTAATATCTTTCCGAAAAATAGCCCAGTTCAAAAGCTTTATTCAAATAGGATTCGTTAAAGTCGTAGTCATTCGTGTCGTTCTTCTTTTTAGAAATCATTTCCATAAAACGATCCGGGTCGTCTTTTTCAAATAGTTTCAACGGTTTGCGTAAGGATGGGAAGAACAGGAAAGGTTCGTAAAATCCTTTTTTATAGTACTCAATAAGTGGTTCAAGTTTTTGGATGGCAGTCTCCTTTGAAATCGTTTGCGTACTCCGGCAAAATGTTTGCCCATCCTTCAAGATTAGAAAATAAAAGTCGACATCCAGACCTTGCGCTGCAGCCACCAGAAAAGTGATGTATTCTTTCACCAGATACTTAATGTAGTTGGATGACGTGGTGTATCGGATGCAATTCGTCCCGTAAATGGAATGGATGGTGCCTGTTAGTAGATGTCCGCCCGCTTGCAGATGGATTTCACTTGTTTCCGGACTTAGGCCATTCGTCAATTCGTTGATCTGAAGTTTAAAGGGTTTAATTTTTTCGATTTCCTCGTTAAAGTAAATGCGTCCGATGTTTCTGAGCGGTAATTTCCCTGTTTGTTTCAATGAACGGTAGTAGGATTCAATTTCAGATTCGTTCAATGCTATCAAATCCTGATCGATTTGCCATTGTTCAAGTCTATTCAGTTCAAACAATTCGGTATCCGGCAGCAATTGTCCATTTTCATCATAGTAGATTCCCAGCGATTTATTCAAAAACCATTTGAAGGGATCCTGGAAAAAACGCAACAGATCGGATAAGGCGATTTCTTCAAACGAATACTCCGGTGTTTCAGTTTTAGATTCGCTTTTAGGTTCACTGGCCTTGAAATGGTCGTCGCTTAAATAGGAGACAAGTCCGCTGCCGTTAAAATACAACTGACTGAATCCATGCAAAGGATGAGTGGTCACCAGATCCGATCGTAATTGTTCCGTTCCGTCTTCCGTTCCACGAATGATATAGTCAATCAGTTCATCAACCAATGAAGAGGGCGGGATCGTGCTTGCGTCTTTTGAACTTTTACCGATGTAGCTGATATAGAAATATTGTTCAGCCGATAGTAGTGTTTCAAGAAATAAGTGCTTGTCATTGTCTTTTACATTCCGGTCGCCTTTTTGCTTTTTTCTTGCAATCAAGTTAAAGCTGATGGGTTGTTCTTTGCGCGGGAATTGATCAAAATTCATTCCAAGCATGGCAACTACTTTAAAAGGAATACTCCGCATTGGAATCAGCGAACAAAAAGTAATGCCGGATCCTGCAAATGTTTGCGCTTTGGTTTCAGTTTGAAGCAGATTGAGAAAGCTGTGTCGAAATACTTCAAAGCTGATATTGCTGTCATGGATGGGCTCCAGCAGCGTGAGCCGTTCAAGATAGGAGATAAAACGGTGGTACGCTTCGTCTTCTTGTTCGCCTGCCTGAAATACCATGTTTTCGACAAGTTCCTGCAGATACGCAATCCATCCGGTGAGTTGTTTTTCTTCTGCCCTTTTCCGAACGGTGTATTGCAGCATTTCCATGAAATGACAAAAGCGGATGAGTTCTGCCGAGGCACTGCCTTCTGCAAGGTCAATGGGAAACAGTCGATCGGTCTCCGTTTCAAATTCAGGAGACCCGCTGATACAAATTCCATAGAGAATGCGTTGTAGTCCGTATTCCCAGCTTATTTGCCGTGTTTCATTTTCCCGATCTCCTTTAAGTCCAAAACGGATACCGGCATGTAATACAGCTTTTCGAATGAGTTCAACATCTTTGATTTGAAAACGCTCCCTTATGTATTTTGATTCCAGAAGTTCAAGGACTTGTTCCGCAGTTAGTTCTTGCTCTTCAATCGAAAGCAGTAATTCAATGGCATTAAACAAATTGTTGCCCGATGCGATTCGTTCGTCCACAATCGAGAAGGGGAAAGCATAAGGCGCATGCTCAAATACGGCACGTATGTACGGCGCGTAAGTGTCAATATCACTGACCATTACAACAATGTCGCGTGCCGATAAGGATTCTTTTTTTTGATCGATCAATTCAACCAGATAATTGTAAAGAACTTCTACTTCACGAACCTGTGTGAAACAGGCGTTAATCGTCAGCGAGCCGTCCTTGATGTCCGAATCAAGAATGCGATTGCGTTCTTCTTCCGGAGCATTGTAAAAGATGTCATGCTGAATTTTTTGAAGTAAGGTTTGAGGTGGTGGCGGCTCAATTGAAAGTTCATCATTGTATTGGTTGATGTAGGTTTCGTCACGAAACAACAATGCAAAACTTTCTTTGATGATCGTGCCCCAGCTTTGAAGCAAGGTGTTTCCAACAATAGGAGCTTCGTCATGAGGGACTTTCTTTTTTTGTCTTTGAAGAAAGCGGGCTATTTCTTTTTCCGATTGATCTTCCAGCCAATAGGATGTGGGGGCCGGATTTAATAAGTAAAACCGAATTGAAATATGACGGGATAATTCGTAAAA
>CANGQQ010000065.1 GCA_947456025.1 Chitinophagaceae bacterium
AGAAACATACCCCTACCCTTCAAAAATAAAAGCTAGATTCTTCCCTGCCTGATTTCATCCACCACACCCGGATCCAGCAAGGTGGTTGTATCGCCCAGATTTCCGGTTTCTCCCTCTGCAATTTTTCTTAAAATCCTGCGCATGATTTTTCCGCTTCGGGTTTTCGGCAAGCCGGAAACAAATTGAATTTTATCGGGTTTGGCAATGGGACCAATAATGCGGCTCACTGTTTGTAAAAGATCCTTTCGTGTGCTCTCAGCGTCACCATGCATATGTCCATAAATGACAAAAGCATACACGCCCTGGCCCTTGATATCATGCGGATATCCTACAACAGCGCTTTCAACAACCCCTGCATGCATGTTAATGGCATTTTCAATTTCGGCCGTACCCAACCGGTGACCGCTCACATTCAATACATCATCAACCCGGCCTGTAATCCGATAAAATCCATTTTCATCTTTTAATGCCCCGTCACCTGTAAAATACAGATTCTCATAAGCCGAAAAATAGTTCAACCGACACCGCTCATGATCACCATAAGTTGTGCGTAAAATGGATGGCCAAGGTGCTTTGATGCATAGATTCCCTTTCCAAAGACCATTTTCATCCTGCTCCGTCACTTCCTTCCCGTTTTCGTCAACGAGTATGGGTTGTACACCCGGCATGGGCAAGGTGGCCCACCCTGGTTTTGAGGGAGTGATCCCCGCTAAATTGGTGATCATACACCCTCCTGTTTCTGTTTGCCACCAGGTATCTACAATAGGACATCTTTTTTTCCCTACGTGTTCATGATACCAATTCCAGGCTTCTACATTGATGGGCTCTCCAACAGTTCCCAAAATTTTCAGGGACGACAACTCTTTTCCTTTCAATGGATCGAGTCCAAAGCCCATTAAACTGCGGATTGCCGTTGGTGCCGTGTATAAGATATTGACCTGATGCTTATCTACGATTTCCCAAAATCTTCCGGCGTCCGGCCAAGTGGGAATGCCTTCAAACATCAAGGTGGTGGCGCCGTCACTCAACGGTCCGTAGAGTATGTAACTGTGGCCCGTAATCCAACCAATATCGGCGGTGCAGAAATGAATATCGCCGGGTTGATATTGAAACGTATTGACAAATGTGTAATTGGTCCATACCATATATCCGGCACTGCTGTGTACAACCCCCTTGGGTTTACCCGTACTTCCGGACGTGTATAAAATAAACAATGGATCTTCCGCATCCATCTCTTCGGCAGGAAATTCAATTTTGCCTTCTTTTTCAATTTGATGCTCGGCATGCTCCATTTCATCTTCCCACCACAGATCCCTGCCCTTGATCATGGATACCGGAGTGCGGGTACGTGTATAAACAATCACTTTTTTTACGGTCTGGTTTCCAATGAGTGCATCGTCAATCACCGCTTTCAACGGAATATCTTTATTACCTCTGTAAGCTCCGTCGCAGGTTACAATAAATTCGGCTTTGGCATCCTGAAGCCGATCGGCAATACTTTGAGCCGAAAAGCCTCCAAAAATGACACTGTGGATCGCGCCTATCCTTGCACAGCCCAGCACCGCATAAGCCAATTCAGGAACCATGCCCATGTAGATACAAACCCGGTCGCCTTTTTTGACACCATTGTTTTTTAATACCTGTGCAAACTGACAAACACGTTTGTGCAGCCGATTATAAGTAACAATGCGGGTACGCTCCTGCGGATTATTGGGTTCCCAGATGATGGCCGGCGTCTCCCCTTTTTCTGCCAGATGGCGATCGATACAGTTTTCAGTTATATTCAGTTTGGCATCCTTAAACCACTCAACCCGGGGCTCCTTAAAATTCCATTCCAAAACACGGCTCCATTTTTTTTTCCATTGGAAATGCCCTGCAACCGAAGCCCAGAAGGTTTCCGGATCTTCCACACTTTCACGATAGGCCTTGTGATAGGCTTCCAGACTTTGTATCTGATAAGGATATGACATACAGTTCGTTTCTGGCGCTAAATATAAAACGTTTGTTTTGCATACCATTCAACTCCTGCAGTTTCGTTTTGATTGCAGGAGGAAGAACTTTAGACGTTTCAGGCAGACAATCCTATTTTTGACAAAAATTCATTCCAGCATGTCCATTCGTGTTCACGGACTTACCAAATTGTATGGAGAGCAGAAAGCAGTAGACGGGATTTCTTTTTCGGCCCGTAAGGGAGAGATCGTGGGTTTTTTAGGCCCCAACGGAGCCGGGAAAAGTACGACCATGAAAATGATCACGGGGTATTTACAACCCGACGGCGGACAAGTTTTTGTATGCGATACAGATGTCTCCCAAGATCCTTTGTCCGTTAAACAAAAAATAGGCTATCTGCCGGAAAGCAATGCGCTTTACCACGACATGTATGTACGTGAATACCTCTCGTTCATTGCAGAAGTGCATCAACTGAAAAATCCGGAAGCAGCCATTCAAAAAGCCATTGATCAGGTTGGGCTCCATCCCGAAGCACATAAAAAAATCAGTCAACTTTCCAAAGGCTACAAACAACGTGTTGGACTAGCAGCGGCCCTGATTCATGACCCCGAAGTATTGATTTTAGATGAACCTACATCGGGACTGGACCCCAATCAAATTGTTGAGATCAGGGAGGTCATTCGCAAATTGGGCGAACACAAAACGATTTTGTTTTCATCCCATATCATGCAGGAAGTGGAATCGATTTGCAACCGCATCATCATCATCCATAAAGGGAAAATTGTTGCTGATGATTTGATTACAGCTTTACAGGAGCAACAATCAACCCGTACGGTACTGGTTTCATTCAAAGAAGCACTGGAAGCCGAGTGGCTGCAACGGCTCGGTCATGTAATCAGCGTTCATAAAACAGACACCTATACCTGGGAACTGGAAAGCAACAATGAAGAAGCGCTTCGAAAAGAGTTATTGAAATTAGCGGTAGATCAAAATCTTAACATCACTACTTTGCAGAGTGGCTCCAAAAGCCTGGAAGAAGTGTTCCGCAAGCTCACGGCAAAGGCCTCCTGATACAAACAAACGTACGCGAACTACTTGATGAAACCTTTTGTTGCTAAAGGTTTATGGCGTTTCTTTGCAGCGGAAAAATTGAAACCAATTTTATCTCGCAATCTCAACCATATTTTTAATCACTAATTACTTGTTTTATGAGTTTTATTACGAATGTTCATGCAAGACAAATTCTTGACAGTCGCGGCAACCCCACCGTTGAAGTGGATGTGATCACCGAAAATGGTTTTCTGGGCCGCGCAGCCGTTCCAAGCGGAGCATCGACCGGAAAACATGAAGCGGTTGAACTTCGTGATGGCGACAAAACGAAATACCTGGGTCGTGGCGTTTTAAAAGCAGTTCAAAATGTAAACGATGTGATCGCCGATCAATTGATTGGTGTGGATGTATCCCGTCAGGCTTACATCGATCATCTGCTTTTGAAAATCGATGCTACTGAAAACAAAAGCAATCTGGGTGCCAATGCAACCTTAGCCGTGAGCATGGCAGTAGCGAAAGCAGCAGCAGAAGAAGCCGGACTTCCCTTATTCCGTTATCTGGGCGGCGTGAACAGCACAGTACTCCCCCTGCCTATGATGAACATTATGAACGGAGGTGCACATGCCGATAACAAAATCGATTTCCAGGAATTCATGGTCATTCCCGTTGGCGCCACAACGTTCAGCGAAGGATTGCGTTGGGGCGTAGAAGTCTTTCATCATCTGAAAGCCGTATTGAAGAAAAAAGGATACAGCACCAATGTAGGTGACGAAGGAGGATTTGCACCCGAAATCCAAAGCAATGAAGAAGCAATTGAAACTGTTTTGGAAGCTATTATTGCAGCAGGCTACAAACCCGGTGAACAAATGGCGATTGCGATGGATGCGGCTTCCAGCGAAATGTATGACGACGCAACCAAGACCTACAAGTTTTATAAAAGCAACCCTTCCAAATCCATCAGCAGTGATGAAATGGTTGCCTACTGGACAGAATGGGTCAACAAATACCCCATCGTTTCCATTGAAGACGGAATGGCCGAAGAAGATTGGGACGGATGGAAAAAACTGACCGATGCCATTGGTAGCAAATGTCAACTGGTTGGAGACGATTTATTTGTAACCAACACACGTATTTTGAAAAGAGGGATTGACAATAAAATCGCCAACAGCATTTTGATCAAAGTCAACCAAATTGGTACGGTTACAGAAACCATCAATGCGGTTCAAATGGCACAAAATGCAGGTTACAACACCATTATGAGTCACAGAAGCGGTGAAACCGAGGATACTACCATTGCAGATCTGGCAGTGGCTCTGAATTGCGGACAAATTAAAACCGGTTCTGCATCCCGTACCGATCGTATGGCCAAATACAACCAACTGATCCGTATTGAAGAATTGTTGGGCGAAACGGGCATTTATCCAAACGGAACAATTAAATTTGGTAAATAACATTGTGTTCAAAGCCGGTAGTTCCTGAATCAAGGGGTTCCTACCATTTCAGGAATATTCTTTTCAGGAACTACCCGCAATGAATACAACTTTAAGTGCCAAGAAACTATGCAACTCTTATCCCATATCCCCGCTTTTTTAAAGAATAAGTTTGTTCTCACGCTAATCGGATTTGCCGTATGGATGCTTTTTATTGACCGCAACGACTTACTTACCCAAATCAGCCGGACAAAAAAACTCAGTGAACTCGAAAAAAGCAGTCGTTACTATACCGACCAAAACCGGGAAGCGGCAGCCGAACTCAAACGTCGCGAAACCGACCCGACAGCCTATGAACGCCTCGCCCGTGAAAAATTCTTCATGAAAAAGTCGAATGAGGACTTATTTCTGTTCAAGGAATAATTTATCTCCTGCACAATAAGGGTTTCTTTTTGCCGTTTATACTGTGTGCTTCCTTAAAAAAGCACCAATCTGAAACTAAAAATCGACCACGATGGCATCAAATTATACACCCGAAGACCTGATTCAATACTTGTACAAAGAGACCACCCCCGAAGAAACTGCGGCTATTGAAAAAGCTCTTGCAGAAGACTGGACGCTCAAAGAAAAGTTTGAAGTCATCAAAAAAGCAGCCCATCGCCTTGGAAAAATGCGTTTTTCACCCCGCACCGAAACGGTATTGAACATTCTGCATTATGCAGCAAAGCCATCCGAACAGAAAAATCTGAACTGATTGTTCCTTTGCATTTCATTTCCCTGTTAGCAACTAACTTGCATCCTTTACCCAAGGATGAGAAAGAAAGAACGTTATCAAAAACTCATTGCGTATTTTAGTTTGCATGCACCCGATGCTGAAACAGAACTATTATACGACAACCCTTTTCAATTGCTGGTTGCCGTTATTTTGTCTGCCCAATGCACCGATAAGCGCGTCAACCAAACAACGCCGGCATTATTTGAACGCTTTCCCGATGCTCAGACATTGAGTGAGGCCTCTTTTGACGATCTTTTCCCATTGATCAAAAGCATTTCTTATCCCAACAACAAAACCAAGCATCTCATTGGAATGGCACAAAAGCTGATCCGTGAGTTTAAGGGAAACGTGCCGCTTACAGTAGACGAATTGGTAACACTGCCCGGAGTGGGAAGAAAGACCGCCAACGTTATTACCTCCGTCATCGATGCCCAACCCAATATGGCGGTAGATACGCATGTGTACCGGGTGAGCCATCGGCTGGGACTGGTACCTTCCTCGGCCACAACACCATTGGCTGTAGAGAAAGCGCTCGTCAAAGAATTTCCGGAAGCGATGATTCACAAAGCCCACCACTGGCTCATTTTACATGGACGTTATGTTTGTACGGCCCGAAATCCCAAATGTGGGGACTGTGGCTTGCAGTCGATTTGTACGTTTTATTCCAAAAAGAAAGGCACTCAATGAGTGCCCTTCCGGTTACAAATTCGGTTAGAGATATTTGTTGACTTCTTCGATCAACTCACCTTTCGTAATGGGCGTGCCCTTGATTTTGTTGTATCCTTTGGCATCCACCAGATAGGTGTCACGAATTATTTTAATCAATTGGCCGTTGTTGATTTCAGGAATCAAAATTGTTTCATAATTACTCAGCAGTGCGCCTAAATTTCTGGGAAACGGACGAATGTAGCGTAAATGTGCATGTGCTACTTGTTTGCCCTGCGCCTGTAACTCGGCTGAAGCACTTTTAATGGCACCATATGTACTGCCCCATCCAAGAATCAGCACCTTGCCTTTTTCGGGACCGCTGTCTAATGTTTGTTCAGGAATATAGTTAGCGATCAGGTCCACTTTAGCCTGACGGGTTTTTACCATGTGCTGGTGGTTATCGGGATCGTAACTCACATTACCGGTAACATCTTGCTTTTCAAGCCCACCGATTCGATGCTCCAGTCCGGCTGTTCCAGGTATAGCCCACGGACGAACCAGTTTTTCATCCCGCTTGTAGGGCTGCAGTTTCACCTCCCCTTCATCAAGTCCCTTTTTGAAGTTGACCGTTATTTCCGGCAAATCGGCACTTTGCGGAAACTTCCAGGGTTCGGCGCCGTTAGCAATGTAGCCATCACTCAGGAAAAGAACAGGCGTCATATGCTGAACTGAAATACGGGCTGCCTCAAAAACGGCACTAAAACAATCGCTGGGTGTAGATGCTGAAATCACCGGCATCGGACATTCCCCGTTACGACCGTAATAGGCCTGCAACAAATCACTTTGTTCCGTTTTGGTTGGGAGTCCGGTTGAAGGACCACCCCTTTGTATGTTTATGATTAAAAGCGGAATTTCAAGCATTACAGCCAGTCCCATTGCTTCACCTTTCAAGGCAATACCCGGACCACTGCTGGTTGTTACACCCAAAGCGCCACCGTAAGAAGCCCCGATTGCTGAGGTAATAGCGGCAATTTCATCCTCAGCCTGAAATGTTTTCACGCCAAAAGACTTGTATTTACTCAAGTCATGCAAAATATCGGACGCAGGAGTAATGGGGTAGGTTCCCAAAAAGAGGGGCAGTCCGCTTTTTTCGCTCGCAGCAATCAATCCGTAACTAACCGCCTGATTGCCCATGATGGAACGATACACTCCCGGTTCCATACGGGCACGTTCCACTTTAAACGTTGTGGTAAAGGTTTCGGTGGTATCGGCATAATTGTATCCGGCACGCAACGCAGCAATATTGCTGTTTAAGATCTCATCTTTTTTGCCAAATTTTTCTTTGAGAAAATTGGTTGTGCTTTCCATATCACGACCATACATCCAATATAAAAATCCCAGCACAAACATGTTTTTGGCACGATCCTTTTCTTTGGTGCCTAAAGTGAACTCCTTCAACGCTTCCCGAGTCATTTTGGTCACATCAATTTTTATGACTTCGTAGTTGCTGAGACTGTCGTTTTCTATAGGATTTTCGCCATCAGGGTAATTCGCCAAACGTAGGTTTTTAGCATCAAAGCCATCTGTATTGACGATGATCTTTCCACCTTTTTTTATGGCGGTGAGGTTAACCTTCAAAGCGGCCGCATTCATGGCTACCAACACATCACAGGCATCGCCGGGAGTAAAAACCCGATCGCTGCTGAAGCGCAACTGGAATCCGCTTACTCCGGGCAAGGTACCCTGTGGGGCACGAATTTCGGCCGGGAAGTCGGGGAATGTTGCCAGATCAATACCCATTAAAGCGGTGTTGTTGGTGAACTGGCTTCCGGTCAATTGCATACCATCGCCACTATCACCTGCAAATTTTATGACTACATCCTGTAAAAGTTCTTCTTTCCGTTTCATATTAATAATTCTAATTTTTTTCTAATGCCGTCTGCTTAGCCGAACGATGATTCCCGACAGGTACCTTACACCCGTTTGACTATAGCATTGACTTCATTAAAAGATGATCAATTCAATACCGCTGTATGCTTTTGAAAGTTGCGATGCCGAAGAATCGGCCTTACAGATTCGGGGCCTATTACGGCGGTCCAAAATTACTGCCTTCCATGAATAAAAAATGCTTTAGTCGAACTGATTTAGCTCATTTTTTTTAGCGGAGCGCGATTTCGAACACACAGGCACCCTGCTCGTAAGCATAACGGACCTGCTTCGAATTCCCATTTATGAACAATCTGCATTCCAAAATCACAAGGCGCAAGGTGGTATTACAACAGATTGTTAACTCGAGAATTCTTACCTTCAATTCTTAAATTTGATCCTTATGTCTTTATTCAAATCAGGAAATCCTGTATTGTCCGAAAAACAATTCGATTCAACCGTCTACCAATCGGGCGAAGCCATGACCGTAAAAGGCACCATGAACAAATTTGGCTTTTTGATGCTGATGGTTATGGCCGGTGCCGCCTTTGCCTGGAATTGGTTTGAATCGGGCAAATCGATTGCCCCTTTGATGCTCACAGGCGCTTTGGGCGGTTTGGTTGTAGCGCTGATCATCGTATTCAAAAAATCGTGGAGCGGTTTTCTGGCTCCTGCCTATGCACTTTTGGAAGGCTTGTTCGTGGGTGCCGTGAGTGCTTACTTCAATTTCATTTTTGAAAGTAAATACCCCGATATCATCATGCATGCGGTTTTACTTACGTTTGCAGTAGCCGCTTCGATGTATCTGTTATACAGTTTCCGGATCATTCGTGCCACCGAACGGTTCCGGTCGATTCTTTTCATTGCAACGGCCGCAATCGCTTTGTTTTATTTACTGACCTGGATTTTGGGATTCTTTGGTATTTCCTTTGCTTTCCTCTCAACCGGATCCACCTTCGGAATCGTATTTTCTTTGGCAGTCATTGCCATTGCAGCCCTCAATCTGATTCTGGACTTTGATATGATTGAAAGAGGCGCAGAAGCCGGTGCCCCTAAATATATGGAATGGTTTGGCGCGTTTGGTCTGCTGGTTACACTTGTGTGGCTGTATCTGGAAATCTTACGTTTGCTGGCGAAACTAAACGACAGAAAATAAGAAACAGTACGCTTATAAAATGATGGATAAAAAAATCCGTTGCAGTGCAACGGATTTTTTTTATTCGAACGAAAGGAATGTTCAACCGACTAATGCATTCCCCTCAATACTTAAATGTGTTAAAAATTTTATTGGCCGTAGTTTCAAACACATCGCGTTCATCTTCTTTTGACACATAGGTGAGGATAAACGCTTTGTTATTGGAAATGGCAAACAGCTGTTTGATCTGAATTTCATAATCAATACCCCCGTATTTCCCTTTGTAAACTACTTCGTACACACGGCCTCCGTTTCGATTGAAATACATGGAAGAGACCTCACGGTAACCTTTGATCAAATCCTTAACGGCATCCATGTTGATTTTGACATACTGTTCAATCGTCTTCGTACGATCGCCCATGTCTTCGATCTGAAGGTTGATATTTTGGCGAAAATCGTCTTCGTCTTTTTCTTTTGGAGAAGTGATTTGAATTACCGCATTATCCGGATTCTTATTCAGTGTCCAATTGGTTGGATAACTGATGGAAAAGCGACCCTGCCCATCCGTGTATTTTGTCAACTCAGCGTCTGTAAGCTTCGCATAGGTTTGGTTCTGCGAAGTAGGGTTTGTATTCGTTTGCTGATACGTGGGCTGTGTGGTGTTTCCGGAAGTTGTACTCGGTTCATTTACCGGAACACGTGCAGGTTGTGCCCATGCCAAGGCAGCGATACTACTGAAACTTAAGGCTAAAACGTACTTTTTCATTCGTTCACAATTGTTGTTTTCGCAGATACTCATTCCTTGTAAATAAGCGGTTCCGTTTGAAAGCCTCACCACAAAAATTATCTTAAGTGAGTTCAAAAACAGAACCAATATTACAATGCAAAGTTAATATGAATAAATGTACAAACAAGATACTAAGGAACAAGCGTTCCAACTGCAATTTTTATCATCCCGACTTCCAATCAAGTTCCAAGGGGATGAAGAAGGTGTGGTCTCACCAAGAATCGAACTTGGATCTAGAGTTTAGGAAACTCCTATTCTATCCATTGAACTATGAGACCTGTAATGTTGATTGCCCGAACCTGACCGGTTCTTTAGATGATCTTCCGTGTATGTTAATTCAGAAACCCGGAACTTCAACAAGCGGCGCAAAAATAACAATTTCAGGCGTTGAACTCCGTTAAAACTTCAATCTCCCTACCTTTGCGACCTGTATTTATTAAAAGCCCTGATGAGCATTCGATTTCTGATAAAGTAGATCCGAGGCTGCAAGATGTGCCACTAAAAACAACATAAAGAACACATGAAATTACTCAATTTTTATATCCGCTACCGCCTCTACCTGGGGCTCGTTTTGCTGGCGCTTGCCATTGTTGTGCATATTTACACCGGTTTTTGGCCCGCTTTTATTATTTATCTGGCAGCCGTAATCAGTATTGTAGGCCATTTTTTATTGGGGCCGCTCCGTCTGATTCAAGGCTATATGGAAGCCGGGGATATGGAAGGTGCCGAAAAGATTCTCAACGCTGTTCAGTTTCCGGGCTTGTTGATCAAACCCATTCGCTCGGTCTATTATACCCTCAAAGGCAACATTGCCATGACTCGTCAGGATTTTGACACGGCCGAAAAACTCATGAAGAAAGGCATCGATCTGGGGGCGGGATCTTCCATCATGCAAGGCTCTGAAGGAGCCAGTTTGTTGCAAATGGGGATGCTGGCACTGCAAAAAAACAATTTCAAGCAAGCCGAAAGCTATATCCGTCAGGCACTCCGCAAAGGATTGCCCGATAAAGAAAGTCAGGCTGCAGCCAATCTTCAGATGTGTTCCATCATGATGAACAAAAGAGAATTCAGAGCCGCAAAAGACTTTTTCCGCAAAACAAAAGCGCTCAACCCATCTACACCCCAAATAGTTGACCAGATCAAACAGATGGAAAAATACATTTCAAGACTTCCGGGATAAAAAATGGGCCGGTAAAGGGTATTATTCATGCTTCCTGAGGTAGCTGTGATTTACCGACCCTGATGTTCAACATCAAAAAAAAGTTCCGTTAGGTTTAGAGAACAGGTTGTTTGACTGGTTAGCAACGGATTTCTTTCTTTTCGATGTCAAAATTATCAGGAAGTAAATGCATGGGAAATACCACTTTCGGGGTATAACGCTACTTTTTATGCAAAAAAAAGCCAAGGACCCGAGAGGGCAAGGCTTCTTTACTAAAAACATTACGGAGAAGGTATAAAACGATTTACTTCAGAGAACCGAACCGTTTTTCAACACATTCGAACCGGTAATCGAAAATGGACCGGAGCTGTTGTTGAACGAACAGCGCATGGGCCCAGTTACCCAAAAAACCGAGAGGAAGCTTGTAGTGAACAATATCTGTCATTTCAACACCGCCTTCGATTGCTTTAAAATGATGCTGATGATGCCACATACGGTAAGGACCATAGCGTTGTTCATCTACAAAAAAGCGGCCTGCTTCCACATGTGTTATTTCGGTCATCCAGTAGAGCGGTATATTGAATAGGGGCCGAACCTTGTATTCGATAATTTGTCCGGGATACATTTGATCGCCATGGTACTTGCTGATAATCTGAAACCCGAGATGTGACGGCGTAATCTCTTGCAAATTGGCCGGGTTGGAGAAAAATTCCCATGCGGTTTCAATCGAAACAGGTATGCGTTGAAACGTTTGAATAGAGAAGGTTCGAGACATGGTTTAATGACAATCACAAACGTTTTTTGTTCGACACCGCAACAACCCTTTACAAAACACTACACAAAACCACAATCCGATGCATCGGTATTAAACGGATCCTGCATGCCTTCTTTATTCTAAGCAGAGTCCATACACGTGGGCTGATTGTGGCCGTTATTTCGGTGTTGAGCAGCATCTTGAGCCGTTTCGACTTAAGTTTGCATTCTGTTTATGACTCAGTTCAAATCTATACCGCGTATCAGCGCTATTATCGGTTTTTTGTTGTTGCTACTTCCTATGCTTTTCTTAGGCGGGTGTGCCAATATTGTTCCTCCATCAGGTGGGCCGCGAGACAGTATACCACCTGTATTGAACGTTTCAACCCCCGCACTTAATGCAACCGATGTTCAAACAATGCGTATAACACTGGAGTTTGATGAATTCATTGAATTGAAAGCTCCTTCAGAGCAAATCCTGATCACTCCCTATCCTACCCAATCACCACTGATCGAAAGCAAATTAAGAACGGTTACTGTTAAACTGAAAGACTCGTTACAGCCCAATACAACCTATGTGATCGACTTTGGTAACGCCATCGTGGATCTCAATGAAGGCAATGTACTCAAGGGATACCGGCATGTGTTTTCTACAGGAAAACATATTGATTCCAATACCATCAGCGGACGGGTGATCATAGCCGAAACCGGTCAAACGGACAGTACTTACTTTGCATTGTTGTACCGAAAAAACGAAGACTCCACCGTTGCAAAAGAAAAGCCTGTATATGTAACCCGACTGGATGCAAAAGGTCGATTCCAATTTACACATTTGCCTGCAGGACGCTTTTACGTTTATGCACTACAGGACAACGACGGCAACAAACAATACAATCAACCTACAGAATCATTTGCATTTCTGGACACGCCCGTTGTAAGCGGTATTACCGGCAATCCCGTAACCCTGTATGCATTTACAAGTGAAAAGGAACAGAAAAAAACACAACCCGCCGGCAGTTCCCGTCCGAAGTTCGATAACAAAGGGCTTCCCTTTGCAACCAATCTCGATAACGGAACGCAGGATTTGTTGGACAGTTTGAAACTGACCTATCAGCGACCCCTCAAAAAGCTGAACAAAAACGAAGTCTTTCTGTTTACCGACTCCATCACTCCTGTAACCGATTTTTTTCTAAAGAACGACTCCGCTCAAAGTGCCATCACTTTATTTACGACCTGGAAACCGAATGCAGTTTACAGATTGATTTTGAACCAAGCTTATGCTCAAGATGTTGCAGGCGGAGCACCCTTAAACAACGACACCTTGCAGTTCAGGGCCAAAGAAG
>CANGQQ010000066.1 GCA_947456025.1 Chitinophagaceae bacterium
ACTCAAAACAACGGAATCGCCTTGGTTCAGATAAAAGACAATGGTAATGGAATTCCGGAGGATATACGGGAGAAAATCTGCTATCCTAATTTTACAACCAAAACATCAGGTACAGGACTTGGTTTAGCAATGTGTAAAGGAATTGTAGAGCAGATCAAGGGTAAAATCTGGTTTGAAACTGAAACGGGTGTTGGTACTTCCTTTTTTGTTCAGTTTCCCGTGCAGTAAATGCAAAACTGTTTTATAAGTTTAAAACATATTGAAGTGCAATACTGCGGGGTGCTTCGATTTTCAATGGACGAAGCGCATAATCGGCATTCAACAAGTTGGCACAGATAAGTGCGATTTTCTGATCCTTTTTCATATTCCACCCGAATCGCAGATCCAGAATATGAAAGTGTTTATGACGTTTCCAGTAATCCACTACTTTCAACGGAGAGAGATAAGGTGCGGCATTGGATGTGAGTTCTTCAATGTCTTCAAAGGCTTTGTCGATGTTTTGCATTTTGCTGTAATAGCGGTAACTGAAACCCACATGCAAACAGCCTGCCAGTTTCCATTCAACATCGGCCTTGGCCATGTGCTTGAACCGGTATTTTAAAAAGTTTCCGGTGGTATCCATACTGCTGTTTTTATAACTGAGGGGGATACCCGGTGCTCCGGGTTGGATGGATTGTGTTACAGCATAAATTTCATCGGGGTATAAAGAATTAAAAAGAATACCGTTAGACACAAAATCTCTATACGATAAACGTTGTTTCGTTTAAATCTTTAAATCAAGCTTTAGAGGAAACAAACTGTTGATGATTTTATTTAATGTAAATGGTACTCTTTTTTAATCGCATCCATTTGCGAAAAAGCATCTTTTTCAAATACCAATCCAAATCGTTCATTCAAATCTGTTAGGGCTTTCATTTTAGCCGGAGACCCTTCACTATAGCCTTTCTCGGGCGTTAGTTCAAAAAAGATTTTTTCAAGATATTCTTCAAATGGCTGGTTGAAGTACATATCAATAAAACGTAAGGACTGTTCACTTGCATTCCAGAATGTGTGTTTCAACATTCGGGGTCGTAGGTGCCATCCACCTGCTTTTACTTCTACAATGTCGTTCCCAATCAAAATACTTGCTGTTCCTTCCAAAACATACATCAGTTCGTCAAGTTCTTTGTGATAGTGTGGCGGTGGTCCCATCACCTTTGAGGCTACTGCGCATTCAACACTGGAATAAAGGCCATTCGTCATAGAAGAACGGACCCATGTGCGTATCGCTAATCCACCTTTGTGTTCCAGCGGCGGTTGTGATGGCAATAGTATGGGTTTTAAAGGATCCGAAAAAGGGGCTTTTGTTGCTTCGGATGAAGCTGTTAAAGGAAGTAGACCCATTGCCGATAAAACCCCGGTTTGAGTGAGGAAATCTTTTCTGTTCATACAGTTGGTTTTGGTGTAAGTATAGTTTGGTCCGGAACCTCCGGTATAGGTAATAAACGATAGGTTCCTCTTGTTTACAAGATAAACATAAATACGCGATAGCACCTTCTATTTAAACAAATTGAAATTTCTATTAACGCGGATAGCCCTTATCGATCCAGTCGGTTCGAAGGTTGTGTTCTAAATTCAGGAGTTTGTGTTGCGTAAATTGTTCTTCATTGAGCAGATTAAAAGCCGGTCGAATGTTGGGACAATTGGCAAACGGACAACAGCCGCAATACAGTACAACAGGTGTGTCTTTGGGTAACGTATGTAAATAGGTTTTGAGTTGTGCCAGATGTTCCGTTTCGCCGGCAGGGCCTGTTTCAATACTTCCTTTAATAGCGGCACCGGGTCCGATACAAATAATGACAGGCTTGGTTGCGGCCGAATCATTGATTGTTGCAGCCAAAGCGGCAGGTTCCAGTAATTGTGCTACTTTCCAAGGTTCTCCAGCTGTGGGAGTGTTACAGGAAGCAAGAGACAGGAAGCTGATGAAGGCTATCAAAAAAAACAAATCAGGAATCAATCGTTTCATACTTATGCGTTTGGGTTAACGTACTTCTAGGTGTTCCGGAAATGCACTTTGGGAACATCTGTAAATGTTCTCGTTTTTGCTGAAAGGGAATGTAACTAAGGTTACACAGGTTGATCTTTTATAATGAAAGTGCTGCGCACCCTGTAATTGCATAGTTGTTTGCCCCTGAATGAAAATAGGATTCGAGCGCATGGTACCACTTCCCTTCGATTCGTAAAAGTAATTTTTTGTGAGCATGGTAATCCGCATTGACTGATAATCCTGTCATTTCAAACCCCTTCGCGGTGGGGGCTGCAAGCATGATTTGTTTCGAATCTTGGTAATACTCGCCGCGTATTGCCATTTTCAATTTGGTACAAAGCTGATAGCGCACAATGGCAATTGGTGTAAACCAGATATCGTTGGGCAAGGAACCTCCGGTTTCCGTTCCAATGTCAAAACCCGCGGTCAAACCAAGTTTAGAATATGGCTGATACAGTGCATACAAATTGTGGTAGGTGCGAAAACGATGCAGACTGTCGGGATGTGCACTTCCCAGGAAATTACTGTAGTTTATCGTTAATCGGGTATTGGGTTTATAGGCGACCTGCAAACCCCCGGAAGGCCTTTGGGAGAATCGTGAAATGTGAATGCGTTGCCAGCCGTTGAGCAACCACAACGCCACCATCAGATGCTCATTGGCCGTGGTATAGTTGATGTTGACTCCCGATTCGTAGTAAGGCGAATTTTCGGCAACGATGCTGCGGGTGAGGTTGGGGCAAGCGGAGCCGATAGCCGATTCAAAACCAATGTGTGAAGGGAAAATACCTGCATCCAGCCATAACTTGTGTTTACGGGACAACTTAAAACCGAAATTGGCTTCATACATGTAGCGTAACAAACCCGGTTCATTGCTTAAGTTATAACGGGCGTAATTACCGGTCATGAGTCCCAGATTGGCTCTTATCCGTTTCGTGGAATAGCTTGCTTTTGTCAGGATTAAGTTCGGCTGCACCTCCCGGTTCCGTTTGTAATTGTAAAGAAAAGCCGCTTTTTCTTGTAGTCGCGGTTTCGAAAAATCGAAGCTGTAATAGAACTCGGCATAGGCGCTGAGTTTGAGTGAACGACTGCTGTCTTTTTGTGCCCGTACAGTAGAAATGGTAAATAGCAGAAAACAGGTGAGCAGAAGTGGTTTCAAGTCAATGGAATTCATGCTGCCCAAAATTAGCATCTTGAACCATAACGGCAGCATGATTTTAGGCGAATGCCTGAGCGTAATGGCTAAAGGAGAAAGTCATCCGATATTCATGAAACGCTTCGTGGCTTCTTTTTATGTTCCGGCGCACCGGACCGGTGGGTTGTCAAACACCTGGAATTGCATTGAAGGAGACATTGCATGAACAAGCTAAAGGTGGGACTAACCTGTTAGATTCCCTTTTCCTTACGTACATCCAGGAGGTACTGTTCCAGTTTCACCAGCGTAAAACTGCTGAGGTTACGATCCGGGGTGAGGCCTCCTTTTTGAGCTGCCAAAACGCCGAAGCGGGTGTCGTCAAATCCGCTTAACGCATGGGCATCGGGGTTTACGGAGAGGTACACGCCTTTTTCCAAAGCATAGGACACCCAGCGCCAGTCAAGGTCTAAGCGACGTGGATGTGCATTGATTTCAATAGCTACCAGATTGGCGGCACAGGCATCAATAATGGTACGATGATCCAGAGGGTAGCCGGATCTGCTCAGTAAGAGTCGTCCGGTAGGATGTCCCAGAATCGTCGTGTACGGATTTTCAATGGCACGCATCAACCGTTGCATCGCCTTTTCCTCTGTCATCTTCAAATTGCTGTGAACCGAAGCGATCACCAGATCAAATTGCGCGAGAAGTTCGTCGTCGTAATCCAGCGAGCCATCGTTCAAAATATCGGATTCAATACTTTTGAATATGCGAAATCCCTTCAGACGCCCGTTCAGTTCGTTCACGTGCAGGTGTTGTTGTAGCACACGTTCTGCCGACAAGCCATTGGCGTAAAAAGCCGAACGGGAGTGATCGGATAGTACCAAATACTCTAAACCAAGGCGTTGGGCTTCTCCAACCAACTCTTCCACTGTATTGCTGCCATCGCTCCAATTGCTGTGACAATGAATGATGCCACGTATATCGCTCGGCTCTAGGATGTTCTCAACAGGATTGCTGCCGGGTGTTTCCCGCAGATAAGGTGGAAGAAAAGGAAGTCCTCTTTGGATGAACACTTCGGCTTCGGTAGCAGCAGGCGCCGGTATGCCCCATTCTTCTAAAAAAGATTCGGAGCAAGAGGTGGTAAACAGGGTGCTGCCCAGAGTTTCGGGTACGGTACAATGGAAGCGCAATAAGACATTCTCAGGACCCTTACACGCATACCGTGTAGTGGTGTTTTCCTGGGTGGTAAAATTGTTTGCTTCAAAAAAGGGTTGCAATTCGGATGGTGACAGTGTGGTCACCCATTCCAGTTCCGGAATGATTTCCAGTTGACGCCGGAAAGCCCCGGTGGAATGCCATGCTGCGTTGGGGAACTGTTGCTCCAATGTTTTATGGATGCTCAGGGCATAGCTTTCTACATCGGCATACAAGTGAATGTCTTTGTGCTGCAAATAAAAGCTGATGGCTTCGGCAACATTCTGCTGCGTCTTTTGTCCAAATCCTTTAAACAACATGAGTCGGTTTTCACGGCAGGCATAAAGCAGTTCGCCAATACTTTCGATTTCCATCTCCTTCCAGATCGTGGCAATTTTTTTGGGCCCCAGTCCTTTGATGGACAACATCTCAAGAATGCCGGAAGGGGTACGGGCGACCAGATCGTTCAATACTTGCAAGCTTCCCGTTTGCAGGATTTCCTTGATTTTTTGTGCGGTACTTTCACCAATGCCTTTGAGACCGGCAATGCGGTTGGGATCAGTTTCGGCTAATTGCAGCGGCAGTTTCTCAATCTGAAAGGCTGCAGCGGCGTAGGACTTGGATTTGAAAGCGTTTTCGCCGTGAATATCCATGAGCTTACTCAGCAGTTCAAATACATCGGCGATCTGATAGTTGGTGATCATGCGGAATCCGGTTTGGATGCTGCAAAGAACGTGAATTTGATGGGAGGAAGTTAGGTGGGAGGGGTATAAAAAGGAAAAACTTCCTCAGCGGAAGTCTTTCACGGACATTGGGTACGACACTTGTAGTAGGTCGGACTGGTTTTCACCGATATTGGAATTGGATGGTTCTCAGCGACTACAGATTATTGGTTTGGTTTTTAGGATAGTTGAATTCTAAACGGGGCTTTTTTCCTGTATGAATTCTCAATAATGTGAACTGAAATTATGAGCATTTTTTGAAAAAACGTTTAAAAATTAATTTTTTTGTTTCATTAATAAGTTGTATAGAGAAGGGTATTTGTGCGCAATTTTGTGCATAAATGCAGTGTTTTCGCGCCTTTTGGCTTTTCACGAGGCTGTTCTTTGGATAAAAAAAATTGCAGATCTATAGTTATCCACAATGTCTTTTTTGATGTGAATAGAGCGAAAATGAGTAGAATGCCGAGTGCTCATGCCTGCTTCGGTCTCAATGCAATACCTTTGCATCGGTATGAAAAGTAAAACATTAAAGAAAGATAAGGTTAACATCATTACACTAGGGTGTAGTAAGAATATGGTGGATAGTGAGGTGTTGAGCGGACAATTACTGGCAAACGATCTGGATGTGGTGCACGAAAGCGCCCGAAAAGATCACAACATTGTAGTGGTTAACACCTGCGGATTCATTGACAAGGCCAAGGCCGAAAGCGTAAATACCATTCTCGAACAAGTGGCGCTCAAGCAAAAAGGCAAGCTCGATAAAGTGTACGTAACAGGTTGTTTAAGTGAGCGTTATAGGGGTGAACTTGAAAAAGAAATACCGGAGGTGGATGCCTGGTTTGGAACGATGGAGCTGCCCTTGATGCTCAAGAAAATGAATGCCGATTACAAGAAAGAGCTCATGGGCGAAAGACTGTTGGCTACGCCGCAACATTACGCCTACCTCAAAATCAGTGAAGGCTGTAACCGTACCTGCGCTTTTTGTGCCATACCGTTGATGCGTGGACAGCATGTGAGTCGTTCTATAGATGATCTGGTTCGTGAAGCAGAGGGGTTGGTAAAAAAAGGCGTAAAAGAAGTGATGCTGATTGCTCAGGAATTGACCTACTACGGACTCGATCTTTACAAAAAGCGTATGCTGGGCGATCTTATGCATCGTTTGGCTGATGTGCCGGGGTTGGAGTGGATTCGCCTGCATTATGCCTATCCGCATAAATTTCCCCTTGAAGTATTGGATGTTATGCGCGAGCGTGATAACATTTGTAATTATCTGGATATGCCATTGCAGCATGGAAGTGATCGTATGCTCAAGGCTATGAAGCGCCAGATTACCCGTAGCGAGACGGAAGAATTGTTGGCTGCTGTTCGTGAAAAAGTGCCCGGTATTTGTCTGCGTACCACACTCATTGCCGGTTTTCCGGGTGAAACGCTTGAAGATATTGAAGAGACCAAGGCGTTTCTGGAGCAGCAGCGTTTCGACCGGGTGGGCGTTTTTACCTACAGTCACGAAGAAGGAACAAGTGGATTTGAGTTAGTCGATGATGTGCCTGCCGAAGAAAAAGAACGCCGGGCACAGGATATCATGAGTGTGCAGCAAGAGATATCGCTGGAAAAAAATCAGGAGAAAGTCGGACAAACCTTCAAGGTGCTGATCGATAAAAAAGAGGCCGGTCGTTATCTTGGTCGTACCGAATTCGACTCCGTTGAGGTGGATAATGAAGTGGTGGTTAATGCCGGTAATCGAAAATTGCCTATCGGTGAATTTGTTCAGGTAAAGGTCACGAAAGCCTACGATTACGATCTTGAAGGGGATGCATTAATTGATTGATTTGCAAATTGATACAATTCTAAATTCAAATTAAAAAAGAATCATGCTGTCGGATTCAATTTTGCGTGAATTGGAGCTTGTGATGGCACGTGCAGCGGAGGCTTTTGAGGTGTACAGAACCTTATCGGTACGTCACCGTTCAGCCCTTCTTTACGCGATTGCGCAGGAAATCGATCACCTCGGTGATGCGCTGATTCAAACCGCCCATCGCGAAACCAACTTAGATACAGCCCGGTTGCGCAGTGAACGCTCCCGCATGTTGTTTCAATTTCGAAGTTATGCCGATGCGACTGTGGCAGGAACTTGGATGGATCTTAGCATTCATACTGCCATTGCCGATCACAACCCACCTCGTCCCGATTTACGCAAACGGATGGTACCACTGGGTCCGGTTGTAGTTTTTGGGGCCAGCAATTTTCCGTTTGCCTATGCTACTGCAGGCGGTGATACAGCTGCGGCGCTGGCTGCCGGTTGTACTGTTATCGTAAAGGCCCATCCCGCACATCCTCTTACTGCGCATATGCTGGCAGGTGCCATCGAAAAGGCCATCGAGAAATGCGATTTGCCGGCAGGTGTTTTTGCCCAGATGGAAGGTGCAGATTTTGAATTGGGGAAAAAACTGGTACAGCATCCCACAGTGCGTGCTGTAGCCTTTACGGGTTCCTTTGCGGGGGGGAAACAGTTGTTCGACTGGGCGCAACAACGTATCTGTCCCATTCCGGTATTCGCAGAAATGGGAAGTGTGAACCCTGTCTATCTGATGCCCCGAAAACTGGAAACAGCTGCATCTGAAATGGCGCTACAATTTGCCCGATCCATAACTTCCGGTGCAGGACAGTTTTGCACCAAGCCGGGACTGTTAATCGGTTTGGAAAGTGATGCTCTTACACAGTTTACACACGATTTGGGGAAAGCGATACGCAAAGTGCAAACGATGCCTCTTTTACACGAAGGTATTGCTGAGTCGTATGCTCGTTTGCGTGAGGAAGCCCTCATGCACGAAGCGGTGCACCTTGTAGCGGAAAGTGATGAGGCTTTCGCCGCACCGGAAGGTCGCGCCGGGATTCCCACACTCGCCACGACTGATGGTGCTACTTTTTTGTCGCATCCCGGTTTGCAGGAAGAGATCTTTGGTCCTTTTTCGCTGATCGTACATTGCAAAAGTTTGGAACAAGTGATGTCCATTGCTCAAAAGCTGGAAGGTCAACTTACAGGAACATTGCTGGCAACAGAAGAGGACCTGAAAGAAGCTCATTTTCTTATTTCAATTTTGGAACACCAATGCGGTCGCCTTATTCTCAATGGGGTGCCTACCGGGGTGGAAGTTTGCAAAAGCATGCAGCATGGAGGCCCTTTTCCGGCTTCGACCGACAGTCGGTTTACGGCTGTAGGAAGCGACGGTATCAAACGGTTTGCACGAGCCGTCTGTTATCAAAACTGGAGTCCTTCGTTGTTGCCCGACGAACTCAAAAACGAGAATCCATTGAATATGGGCCGTTGGGTCAATGATGTGTGGACAAGAGATGCTGTGAAATAGGTAGGGGCCTGAATCAATGCTTTTTAGCTGTTACCGATTTCGAATAGGTTTTGCGAAATTTGAAAAATAAACCGTTCCTGCCAATGAAAGAACCGCAAAGATTCCAATCAGCTTGGCCAGGATAGGGCTCCATCCCGATAATCCAAACCAGTCTTGCTGCACCAGCAGAATCCCGACTACTACCATCATTTTGCAGAGTTCCCACAGCCAGGCGAAGCGATTGCCGTCCATTAAATCTGTAAGTGCATAAACGTACAGAAAGACAAATACACCATATCCGTAAATCGCCATCGGATGAATCTGGTTGATGGATGCAATGTTTCCAAACAGATAACTGATCAAGAGCAGGAGAACGGTCAATTGAAACCAACACCAGAAAGTGAAACCGGACCGATAGGGTGTATCAAATTTCTCCAATTGGTACACATCATGGATTTTAACAACAGGATTGCTCACTTCCACATCTGCAGGCCGCCAACCCGTAGGCATGAACCAGATTCTGAATTTGTCTTTCCAATTTTGTGTTTGAACGGCATCACAGATCAGCAGCCATAAATGCTGAAAGTTGATCTTGATGGGATTCCAGGTATGTACCGGCCGGGTAATACCGTACACTGGAGGAATATCGGTACGCTCTTCCTGAAAGGTCCCGAACAGGTGGTCCCAGAAGATGAAAATCTGACCGTAGTTTCTATCGATGTACTCCGGATTGATGGCATGATGTACACGGTGATGCGAAGGCGTAACGATTACCTTTTCAAGCCAACCCATTTTTCCGATGTGTTGGGTATGATACCAAAACTGGGCAAACAGGTGGAGTGGGGTCACCACAGCAATCACCGTTTCGGGAACGCCCAGTACCGCTGCCGGTATCAGGAAAAAGGTAAAGAGCCGTAAAAAAACGGATATACTTTGACGCAAGGCACAGGCCAGGTTGAACTCCTCACTGCTGTGATGGATGATGTGCGCATTCCAAAAGAAATTGTATTCATGGTTGATGCGATGGATCCAGTAGCCTGCCAGATCCAGAGCCAGAAAAGCAATGAGATAGGTAAGTACAGCCGAAGGAAGCGAAACGACGGCGAACTGTTTGACCATCCAGCCGTAGCTGATGACGGCGAAACTCAGTCCCAGCACATCCTTGGTAACATTGGTAATGCCGCTGGTGAGACTTGAGATCATATCCATCGTACGAACCGTATCGTTTCCTTTAAGGATACCATATAGTTTTTCCAGAAGTACCAGTATTAAAAATACCGGCATGGCCACCAGTAAAATTTTACCGTAGGTTTCCATGACAAAAGTCCATTGATTTTAAAGGATGAAAACAAAGATCGTAGGTTTTAATGTACCCTTCCTGTTTCGTTTAACGGATTTTGAAAAACCGCTTCAGTTTTTTGTCTAGGCACGAGTGCTTACTTTTACACCGCAATATGGATTGTACCACAATTAAACTGGATTACCGTAAAACCGGCTTTTTTAATACGCTTGTAACCGATTATTTATCAGGAGTTGATGCGTTAGAGTCCTTTTATGGATTTCGTCCCGATCCGGAAGGCCTTCGTGCAGCAGTGGCACAACGGCAACAGCATCCGGTTGATCGTGTTGCCTTGGTCCGTTATCTGGAACAGCAATACCATAATGTAAAGGTTCATGAAGCTACAGAACAAGCCATCAAGAGCCTTTTGAAAGAAAACACATTTGTCATTACAACGGCACATCAACCCAATCTTTTTACTGGTCCGATGTATGTAATCTATAAAATACTGCATACGATTCGTGTGGCCGAGACCTGTAACCGGGAGCTGCCCGATGCACATTTTGTACCGGTCTATTTCATGGGAAGTGAGGATGCCGATATGGAGGAACTGGCACATTACCATCTTAAAGGAATCAAGCATCAGTGGAATACCAATCAAAAAGGGGCTTTCGGAAGATTCATTGTGGACGAGACATTGTTGCAATTACTGGATTCGATGGCAGGAGAACTGGAAATTGAACCTTACGGAAAAGAACTGTTGCAACTTCTCCGATCCTGTTTCGAAAAAGGACGCACTATTGCACAGGCAACTTTTGAACTGATTCATGCACTGTTTGCCTCCTACGGATTGTTGGTCCTCATCCCCGATGCTCCGGCTTTGAAACAACAAATGATCAACGTTTTCCGGGAAGAACTTTTACAACAAACAGCAGAGCCTATTGTCCGCACTACCGCAAAGTTATTGGAACCTCGTTATAAGGTACAGGCGGCGGCACGTACCATCAATCTCTTTTATATGCATGATGGGCTGCGGGAGCGTATCGAGAAAAACGAACAGGGGTATCAAATTGTCAATACCAAACTACAGTTTACCGAAGCAGAGATGTTACAGGAACTGGAAATGTATCCGGAACGGTTTAGTCCGAATGTCATTTTACGTGGACTGTTTCAGGAAATGATTCTTCCGGGCGTAGCATTCATTGGTGGGGGCGGTGAATTGTCGTATTGGCTGGAACTGAAAAATTTGTTCCGGCATTTCAACGTACCGTTTCCGGTATTGCTGCTCCGTAATTCCTTTCTGCTGATTGATCGTCAGCATAAAGAAAGATTGGATCGCCTGAACCTTAAACCCGAAGACCTGTTTCATCCGGTTACGGTTTTAATGGAACAGTATGCACGACTTCATACATCGGTGAAACTGGAGTTGCAGGAGGAAATTCAACATCTCGAACAAACGTACACGCTCATTTTGGAACGGGCAACTGCGGTCGATTCCACTTTACGGCAGCATGTAAGTGCTTTGCAAAAACAGGCCTTGGATGCATTGCAGCAACTCGAAAAGAAAATGCTACGCTCCGAGAAAAGAAAACACGATACGTATTATCGCCAAATGCAACAACTGAAAACAGATTTGTTTCCCGGAGAGGGCTTGCAGGAACGCAACGAGAATTTTGCTTCCTTTTATGCAAAATGGGGACCTGCTTTTTTAACTCGGTTGTACGAAGCGTCCGGTGCCACAGAGCAACGTTTTACGGTTTTGATGGAGCATTAAACCGGACTTGAAAAATTGATCAGTCGAACTGATTTTCCCATCCTTCCTTTTTGATCTTTTCTACTTTGGAGAGGACTTCATCGTTCAATGCGGATTTGTAGGTAGCGATACGTTGAGCAACCAATGCATCGGATGTTCCAATAATTTGTGCAGCCAGTATGCCGGCATTCTTGGCCGCATTGAGTGCAACCGTTGCAACGGGTACACCGTTGGGCATTTGAAGAATGGATAAGATGCTGTCCCAGCCATCTATGGAATTCGATGATTTTACGGGTACGCCAATAACGGGTAAGGTGGTAACACTGGCCACCATTCCGGGAAGATGTGCTGCTCCTCCGGCTCCGGCAATGATGACTTTGAGCCCACGCTCACGGGCACTCTGAGCATACGCGACCATGCGTAGAGGAGTACGATGTGCCGAAACAACGGTGAGTTCGAATGGAATCTCAAATTGCTTTAAAATATCTGCAGCTGCCTGCATGACGGGGAGATCACTGTCGCTGCCCATAATGATGCCGATGAGAGGAGTTGCCATAATTGAATTTGTTGCAAAGAAACAAAACTAAAACGAGTTGTGAAAGCAAGAGATCAAAGGGTTACATCTCCCACAAGAAGTTTCATCTCGGTTTCAGCGAGTTTTGCGAGGTATTGAGCGCTGAGCAGGCGTGAACGGCAGTTCATATAATCCAGTTGAATTTGACGTAATTCCAGTGAAGTGATGGATAGTTTTCGGAAACGTTCCGTTGCAATTTGAAGATTTTCCTGAATCAATTCCAGATTCATCGTTTCAATCGTTGCCAGTTCCTGAGCATAGCGGTATTGTGTATAAGCATTGAGCAGACCGGCTTCTAAACGATTTTGCAATTCTTCAATTGTGATCTTTTGCTGTTGGATTTGAAGCTCGGCCACCTTCAGCTCACGATTCAGGGCTCCTCCGTTAAAAAGCGGAATGCTGACGCCTATCGATCCGCTGGGTCCGAAGTTGCTGCTGAACAAATTGAAACCGGCATCATTCCTATTGCGGTTGTAATTCAGATTCCCGTTAAGTGTAACAACCGGCAATCGTTGTAAAGCCAGTTCTCTTTTTTGTTGAAATAAAACCATCATCTGACTTTGCG
>CANGQQ010000067.1 GCA_947456025.1 Chitinophagaceae bacterium
CAATGATAATTTTTCACTCCATCGTAAAGCGAGTTGAAGTTGGTGGCCATTTGGGCATGCATGGAAGCATCCAGTAAAGCCGGATTTTGAACAGCCAGAGAAACATCTTTTGTTGCATGGGCAACATTCACACCTCCCAGTGCTGCTAATTGGGGAGAAGCCGGAAAGCGTAAAAAAGAATAAGCTGCACTTCCTCCCAGCGTTTGCGCCATTAACCGAGGAGTGAGGAGCCAGAAGAAACCAAGGATTAAAAGATTGATTTTGTGATTCACAACTGTAACAGGTCTGTAATATAAAGATAACTGCAATAGGAATCTTTTATTGTACGTATAAAAATTCCCCCATGAAAATGGGGGAATGTATTAACCTTAAAACAACCAACATGAAAGAATTACGACAAAAAAGGAAGAAAAAAGTTCAGCAGAAGACAAAAAAAAGAGGCTGCCGTTGGCAGCCTCTTTTAAATATCGAATTCAATTCAATTAGAAATGCAGCGTGAGGTTCATTGAAGCAACACCTACGTTTCCTAAACCAATTGAAGAAGTTCTAGATCCTTTTGAAGTTGTAGCAGCACCTGTCCAGGGAGTTGTAGTTAATTCTCCTGCACCTTGCATGCTAACAGTCAATCCGTATTGGTACTGAGCACCGATAGAGATTTTGGGGAAGATGAAGTATTCAGCACCCAAAAATCCGTTAACACCAATACCAAAACCTAAACCATCTTTATCTTTTCTTTCTTTGAAAGATGTACTGGTACTGTTGGTGTTTGTTTCTTTGTTAGAACTTGAATTCACGTTTAAAAGAACATCAGCACCATAATAACCTTGCAGACGAGTTTTACCTCTACGCCATTCTTTACCTAAACCTAAGCTAACATCAAATCCACTTTCAGTGTATTTGTTAGTGTTGCTTGATTGCTCATCAGTTTCAGTTTCAGTACCAAAACCAATGTTTGCTACCACGCGGTAAGCAGTATTAGCGGTAGTGAATTTTTTACCAACGATTGAATTGCTTACCCAGTTTGTTAAAGAAGGAGCAGCGTTGTTGGTATTGCCGTTGAACGCATTACCTACATAACGGAACAGGTTGTTGGCGTTGAAACCAATAGCCCAGTCACCTTTTTCAGGCAAATAAGCTTCACCTTTTTTAGAAGTTAACGTTTGTGCGTTTGCAGCATTTAAGGCAAACAGAGCGAATGAAATGGTTAGTAATTTTTTCATATTTTTAAACAATTTGTGCGAAAATATTAAACAGAATCTAATAAACAAAACTTTTAAGGGTGATTTTTTGACGAATCAAGAAAGTGCGGCCTCCAAAACCTGCTGCATGGTTTTCACAAAATGAAACTTCATACCCTTGATATACAGGGGATTGATTTCCTGAATATCCTTCTCATTTTGCCAGCAAAGAATCACCTCTTTAATGCCCGCCCGCTTGGCTGCCAGAATTTTTTCCTTGATACCGCCCACCGGCAACACCTGTCCGCGCAGGGTAATTTCACCCGTCATAGCAAGGAACGGTTTCACCCTGCGTCCGGTAAAGGCACTTGCGATAGACGATAGCATGGTAATACCGGCACTGGGACCGTCTTTAGGCACTGCCCCCTCCGGAACATGGAGATGGATGCTTTTCTTCTGAAACTCGGCCGGATCAATCTGTAATTTTTTACCATTGGCCTGCAGGTAACTCAAAGCGGTAGAGGCACTTTCTTTCATCACATTACCGAGGTTTCCGGTAAGCTTTAAGTCCCCCTTCCCTTCCGACAGACTGGTTTCAATGAACAAAATATCACCACCTACGGAGGTCCATGCCAATCCAACCGCCACGCCGGGCATATTCACAGTTTTGTACAATTCGTTGCTGTAACGGGGTTTCCCCAGAATTTTCTCTACATCACCCGATGTAATGGTGGGCTTGATTTTACTTTTAAGTGCATACTCTTTTGCCTGAGAACGCATGATGGAAGCCAACTGACGATCCAGTTCACGCACGCCGCTTTCTCTGGTATAATCTTCTACAATTTTCCGCAAAACTGTATCACTGATCTTAAACGGAAGCTTTTCCAGTCCGTGCGCCGCTTTTTGCTTGGGCAACAGATGCTGCTTGGCAATTTCAACTTTTTCCTCTGTGGCATAGCCACTTAAATCAATGACTTCCAAACGGTCGCGCAAGGCGGGTTGAATGGATGCGATGTTGTTGGCCGTAGCAATGAACAAAACTTTGGAAAGGTCGTATTCCATTTCCAGGTAATTATCATAAAACGTATGATTTTGCTCCGGATCCAGCAATTCCAATAAAGCACTGGAAGGATCGCCCCTGAAATCACTTCCTACTTTATCGATTTCATCCAGTATCATAACCGGATTAGAGGATTTCACCTTTCGGATCGACTGGATGATTCTTCCGGGCATGGCACCGATATAGGTTTTACGATGTCCGCGGATTTCACTTTCATCGTGTAAACCGCCCAAACTGATTCGCACATATTTACGACCTAACGCAGCGGCGATACTCTTACCTAAGGATGTTTTTCCGATTCCGGGAGGGCCCAGCAAACATAAAATAGGACTCTTCATATCGCCTTTAAGTTTTAAGACGGCCAGATATTCCAATATGCGCTCTTTCACTTTTTGAATCCCGTAATGATCCTGATCCAGCACTTTCTTTGCTTTCTTCAGATCATACAAATCGGTTGTATAGGTTTCCCAGGGAAGATCCAGCAACAAGTCCATATGGTTGTACACGACCGAATAATCGGGCGTGGAGGGATGCATACGCTCCAGTTTCTCAATGCCTTTTTTGAAAAGTTCCTGAGCGGCTTTAGGCCATTTCTTGGCTTCGGCCTTTTTCTTCATCTCCTGGATTTCCAGGTCATTGCTGTCACCCCCCAGTTCCTCTTTGATACTTTTCATCTGCTGTTGCAGAAAGTATTCCCGCTGTTGTTTATCCAGCTCCGTCCTTGTTTTACTGGTAACCTTATTTTTCAACTCGGCATACTGTAATTCGCGCTGCAGTAACGTCATCAGCAGTTCTGCACGCTGACGAATATTTTGGGTTTCGAGCAACTCCTGCTTTTCAGCAATCTCACTGTTTAGATTGTTGCTGACAAAATGAATTAAAAACGAAGGATTCTCGATATTCTTTAAAATAATCGAAGCCTCGCTGGGTATATTGGGCGAAAGATGAATGATTTGTGCGGCCAGATCTTTGATGGATCCTGCCAACGCTTTAAAATCCTCATCCTCCGGCGTTGGTTCATCCAGCAACAAATTCACTTTCGCCTTAAAATAAGGCTCTTCGGCAGTAATGGCTTCAATTTGAAACCGTTTACGTCCCTGAATGATGACCGTTGTGCCCCCATCGGGCATTTTGATCAGCTTTACCACCTTGGCAATGGTACCGATGTCTTCCAGATCTTTAACTGCCGGATCTTCAATCGAACTGTCGGTCTGTGCCACAACACCCACCAGCTTATCCGTTTTATAGGCTTCATTTACGGCCTGTATGCTTTTATCTCTCCCTACAGTAATGGGTAAAACAACACCCGGAAAGAGTACGGTATTCCGTAAAGGCAAAATAGGAAGGTCGTGTTCGATATGAGTTATTTCATCGGCTTCGCTTTCCGTTTCATTTAACGGTATGATGGGTAGAAAATCAACATCTTCATCAGTAGAACGCATGAACAAACTTTTTTCAGTCATAATAGAAATCTTTAGTCAAAATGACAGACGTGCGGAAAGAAATCCTCTGTCTTTGCATTTGGCACGTTAAGGCAATATTGATGCCATGTGTAAAAACCTGCAATATATTCATTCAAAGCGCAGCCGTCTTCGTTTTTCACAAACCTTTTTTTAAAAAAAGGATAAAATTGGCTCACTTCAAAACAAGTCTTCGTTGTGATGAAGTAACGAAACCTATCATACGGCATGATGATAAGACGTTGTAAAATTGTACCTTTGCGCGACCCGGAATGAACCGGTTTTCAATTTAAAATCATCTGATATGGCAGACATTTTTGAGAAACTGATAAAAAATTATGGGCCCATTGGTCAACACAGAGAACGTGCGCATGGTTATTTTGCCTTTCCGAAACTGGAAGGCGAAATCAGCAGCCGTATGAAATTTCGCGGAAAAGAAAAAATCGTATGGAGTCTGAACAATTATCTGGGACTTGCCAATCACCCCGAAATCAGAAAAGTAGATGCCGATGCCGCAAAAGAATACGGACTGGCTTATCCGATGGGAGCCCGTATGATGAGCGGAAATTCAAACTACCATGAACAACTGGAAAAAGAGTTGGCGGAGTTTGAAGGTAAAGAAGATGCCATTCTGATGAATTTCGGCTATCAGGGTATCATGAGTGCCATTGATGCCATTTGTGGCCGTCATGATGTCATCGTGTATGATGCCGAAAGTCATGCTTGTATTATTGACGGACTTCGTTTACACCCCGGACATCGTTATGTATTTAAACACAATGATCTGGCTGATTGCGAAAAACAATTGCAACGGGCTACCGCATTAATTGAAAAACAAAATGCCGGCGGTATTTTGGTGATTACAGAAGGCGTTTTTGGAATGGCCGGCGATCAGGGTAAACTCAAAGAAATTGCGGCGCTCAAGAAACAATATGATTTCCGTTTGCTGGTAGACGATGCACACGGATTTGGAACCTTAGGAAAAACCGGAGCAGGTGCCGGAGAAGAGCAAGGCTGCCAGGATGCAATTGACCTGTATTTTTCAACTTTTGCAAAATCAATGGCTTCCATTGGAGCATTTCTTGCAGGTCCCCGCACCATCATCGACTACATTCGTTACAACATCCGTTCACAGATCTTCGCCAAAAGTCTTCCCATGCCAATCGTCATTGGAAATTTGAAAAGACTGGAAATGTTGCGCACGATGCCCGAACTGAAAGAAAAACTCTGGCAAAATGCACGCAAACTGCAAACAGGTTTGAAAGAACGCGGATTTGATATCGGCAAAACCGACAGCCCTGTAACACCTATATACATGAAAGGTGGCGTTGAAGAAGCAACCGCCATGGTAATGGATCTCCGTGAGAATTATAATATTTTTTGTTCCATTGTTGTGTACCCTGTGATTCCTAAAGGACATATCATTTATCGTTTGATTCCCTCTGCAGCGCACACCGACGAAGATATCAACCTCACTCTGCAGGCCTTTACAGAAACTAAAGCCAAACTGGATGCGGGAGCGTATAAGGTAGAGGCAATCCCCGATATGGCTCATTCATAAAACGATCAAGTTCCGAATAAAAAAAACGTCTCTGTTCAGAGACGTTTTTTTTATCTGACTACCGGATTTGTTTATCGCAGATCAACGATTTCAACGCCGGGATATTTCTTTTTATCAAATACAAACTGAGCATCACTCACCTGGGCATTGCCATTGAGCGACCCTACGGCATAGGTATAACGATTGCCGCTTTTCTCAAGGACCTTTGTGCTTACAATGGTTTGCGTTGTTTTGTCCACCATTACGTAAACCTTAAAGAAGGGTTTTGATTTGTCGTAAGGAGTGAGTTCAATTTCCTGAATCGTTTTACCGCCTTCTTTTTTCTCACCGTTTAGCTTGTACAGAAAATCCTTATCGTAGAAGTTGGTAAATAATTTTTGAGGCGTGATGGTGTTTTGAGAAGGATCGTATTTGGAGATCGTAACTTCATTTGAGGCTTTGTCATACGTCCAGATCGTAGTGCCATCACAAAAAATATCCTGACCGCCCGTAATGGTAACACGGTATTTATTTCCTTTCATCAACAAAACCCCTTTTTTGAGTCCAAGCATCTTCCCTTTTCCATCTTCGTTTTTAAACGAAAACGTAGCCTGTACCCCTTTGTATGTTTTGAATTTGGCACTAACGGCATCCAGAATTTTTTTGGCATTGGGATCACTTTGACCAAAAGAACTTTTTTGTGAAAATCCTGCAGCTGAGAGAAACAAGAATAAGATAGAAACCGGAATAAATTTCATTCGTTTGATTTATGATTTCACAGCAAAAGTAAGGCCACGACTTGAAATACAGTGACGCTTTTTAAATGCTGAACCTGAGAATCGATGTTTTAACAGAAATTTTAGCCAAGCAAATCAAGATGCTGATCCAGTTCTGCTTCCGTTTTGATCAAGACTTCGCGTGCTTTACTTCCCTGACTGGAACCTACAACACCTGCTGCTTCCAATTGATCCATCAACCGGCCGGCCCTGTTGTAACCCAATTTCATTCTTCGTTGAATCAAAGAAGTGGAACCTACCTGGTTTTGAACAATCAAACGTGCAGCTTCTTCAAATAAGACATCACGGTCGTTCAAATCAAAATCTTTTGACTCGTTGTCTTTTTCATCCACATACTCCGGCAACATGAACGCGCTGGGATAACCACGCTGCTTGCTGATAAACGAAACAATCGCATCAACTTCCGGTGTATCCACGAATGCACATTGCAAACGGGTGATTTCACCGTTGTAACTGATAAGCATATCACCTTTCCCAATCAATTGCTCGGCACCGCCCGTGTCAAGAATGGTACGACTGTCCACTTTTGATGAAACCTTAAATGCGATACGAGCAGGGAAATTCGCTTTGATGGTACCGGTGATGATGTTTACGGAAGGGCGTTGGGTTGCAATGATCAAATGAATACCCACCGCACGTGCCAATTGAGCCAAACGGGCAATAGGCATTTCAACCTCTTTTCCGGCCGTCATGATCAGATCTGCAAATTCATCTACAACTAAAACGATGAATGGAAGGTACTGATGGCCTTTCTGCGGATTGAGTTTTCGGGCAACAAATTTCTCATTATACTCACGCAAATTCCTGCAACCGGCTTCCTTAAGCAAATCATAACGGTTGTCCATTTCAATACACAATGCATTCAAGGTATTGATCACCTTTTTGGTATCGGTGATAATGGCCTCTTCTTCTCCGGGCAATTTGGCGAGATAATGCTTTTCAATATGACGATAAATACTCAACTCCACCTTTTTGGGATCTACCAACACAAACTTCAACTGAGAGGGATGCTTTTTGTACAACAACGAAACCAATAGGGCATTGACTCCTACGGATTTACCCTGTCCGGTAGCACCCGCCATTAACAGATGCGGCATGGTGGCCAGGTCGACAATAAAGTTTTCATTATCGATTTTCTTTCCGATGGCAATCGGCAATGCAAACGAGTTCTTCTGAAACTTATCGGAAGAAAGTAAGGTTCGCATACTTACCACCGTCTTCTTGATATTGGGCACTTCAATACCGATGGTTCCCTTTCCGGGAATCGGAGCGATGATACGAATGCCCAACGCAGCCAGACTGAGTGCGATATCGTCCTCCAGGTTTTTTATT
The DNA here is from genome assembly GCA_947456025.1 of Chitinophagaceae bacterium. GTDB lineage: Bacteria > Bacteroidota > Bacteroidia > Chitinophagales > Chitinophagaceae > Lacibacter. Next base: position 7,368 of record CANGQQ010000067.1, read on the forward strand.
CTGGAAATACGCACACCGGCTGCCGGTACAATTTCATACAAGGTTACCGTGGGACCTACCGTTGCGTAGATTTTCTGAATTTCAATATCATAATTACGGAGTGTATGAATGATCTGGTTCTTATAATTTTCAAGTTCGGCCGGATCCTGAACAATTTTTTCTCCACCGTGAGCTTCCAACAAATTGAGCGAAGGAAATTTGTAATCTTTCAAGTCCAGAAACGGATCATAGGGAGGCAGATTTTCAACAACAGAGGCTTCAGGATCTTCATCTGTAGCTTCCGCGTCCTCTATATTCTTGATTTCAAGTTCAAGATCATTGTCATCTTCCAGAGGCTGAATATCACTGACGGGTTGAGGTTGCAATACCTTCTCCGCGACAGCAGGGAGTTCCGTTCTTTCCGGAACAGCAACCATAGTTGGTTGTAAAACGAGCGCAGCATCTTGATCCTCCTGTTCGCTAACCGGCTCTTCCTTTTCAGAAATTACAAATTCATGCAAAGGTGATTTGTTTTCGGGCTGTAGTACAGGAATCACAGGCTGGCCATTCGTTTTTAGCTGATTACCCTGCTCCTGCACTTCTACCGTAGCGGCATCCTGTTGTTCATTCGAAACAGGTACGATTGCTGCCGTTTCCATAAGTGGATCTGTAACGGGTATGGGTTCAGGATTTTTTTGTCTGACCTTCGGAATTCGGAATACCGGATTAAATCTCCATATGATATAACAAAGCACTGCTACTGAAAGAATGATCGCCGTTCCTGCTTTACCCAAAAAACCATTTAACCACTGTGCAGAAAAATCGCCCATTGCTCCGCCCCATGGAAAATCATAACCCGATAAAAAGAAGGAAAAGAAAAGGGGAAATACAATCAGGCCCACCAAAACATATTTCAGATTGCGTACAAGGGAAAAGACTTTTCTGCCGATCATCAGATTTATACCCAATGCAAAGAAGAAAGAACAAATTAAAAAAGACGCAACACCAAATGCGTTGTAAAAAAACTGATGGGATAACCAGGCGCCTATACGGCCCAATAAATTTTCAACTTTAATCTCATTCGAAAAAAGGAACTGAGAAGCAGGTTGCAGCACTTTATCCTGATCTTCTTTCCAGGTAAACAAGTAAGATGCAAATGAAAAAAACGAAACCAAAGAGATCAACAAAAAGAGCGTTCCGGCAATTTTATGTGTACGATCATCCTTAACGAGCTCTCCTACCGTTACCGTTTCTTCCTTTTCTTCTTTAAAGTCACCGGTATCGGGAATTGTTTGTTTTTCTTTTAAGCGGGATTTTGCCATGTAAACAAAGATAAAGAAACCGAAAATGTGAATTTAAACTGAAATAACAGTTGATCCGTATTTATTTCATCTCATTTTTTCGCCTTCAAAGGCTGAATGGCCGTCAATAAGCTAAGCCATCCCAGAATAAAACTTAGTCCGCCCAACGGTGTGATGGCACCAATCCAGTTGACTCCGGATACATGTGCCGCTTTCAAAAATGATAACAAATAAAGTGAACCGCAAAAGAGAAGTAGCCCCACAATAAAAAAAATTCCGCTCAAGCGCAGACGTTTGCGTTCTTCCCGCAGATACAACAAACCGGTTAGTGCCAGAGCTCCCGTGTGATAAAACTGATACTGCACCGCTGTTTGATACGTGTGCATACTTTGAGGTTCCAAATGGCCGCTTAAAGCATGTGCACCGAAAGCACCCAATGCAACAGCCAGTGCGCCTGAAAGAAAAGAGACGGACAGAAATGAATTAGCCATGTCTTTTGATTATACGTTCAAAATTACTGTTATCAAGAAATTGAACCCGCAGATGATACACTGCCTTTTTATAAAAGGGTAACCGTTGTTGCAGTCTTCCTGCAATAAATGAACTCAAGTCATCATCGGCAATTTGTTGAAGAAGCGGTCGGTGTGTTTTCTCCGGTATCAAACGCATTGTAAGTTCCTCAACGGTACTATCTAAATAAATCGTAACCCCGGCTTCATTCATTCGTTTCATATTATCAAAGAAACAGGGTGTTCCACCACCACAACTCAAAATAAAATGATCCTGCTTCAGTAACTGTCTCAATACATCCCGCTCCATTTTCCGGAATCCCTCTTCCCCATGATCCTGAAAGATCTGAGTGATCGATTTCCCGTGCTGTTTTTCTATTTCCTCGTCCAGGTCAAACGATTTCAATTGAAAAGCTTCACTCCATCGTTTGTTCCAGTAAGACTTTCCACTCCCCATAAAACCAACTAAGAAATAGCGCATAAACCAATCTTTTACTCGTACGAAGATAATTGAAAACCGTGCGCAGTACTGCAACAAAAAGGTCCGTTGCTGTTGCAACGGACCTTGAAGTATGAATTCAAAGAATTAACCTTCGGTTGAAGATTGATCTTTCGATTCGTTATCCATTTTCTTTTTCAGATCAGCCAAAGCACTCAAGTCGCCCAAAGTAGCTTTTTCAACTTTACCTTGTACTTCTTTTACCGCTTTTTTAGTGCGTTCTGCATCGGCTTTCTTTTCTTTGATAACCGCATCTTTTTCATCAGCTTTTACCTGTTCCCAGATACGTGCATGACTCAATACAACGCGCTTTTCATTCCGATCGAATTCAATCACCATGAAAGGAGCTGTTTCTTCTGCCTGAACTTGAGTTCCGTCTTCTTTGTTCAGATGACGGTTGGGAGCAAATCCTTCAATGCCGTATGGCAATTGTACGATTGCACCTTTGTCGTCTTTGCGGGAAACGGTTCCTTCATGAACGCTTCCAATTGCAAAGCTTTCTTCCAAAGCATTCCAGGGATCTTCTTCCAATTGTTTATGACCCAACTGAAGTTTGCGGTTTTCTTTGTCGATGCTTAAAATCATCACATCGATTTCTGTGCCTACCTTGGTATATTCACCGGGATGATTGAAACGCTTGGTCCAGCTAAGATCACTGATGTGAATCATACCACCGATACCGGGTTTCAATTCCACAAACACACCATAAGGAGTGATATTTTTAACCAGCCCTTTGTGCTTGCTGTCAACAGGGAAACGATCTTCGATGCTGCTCCATGGGTCTTCAGTCATTTGTTTGATTGAAAGACTCATTTTACGGGCTTCTTTATCCAGGGTTACAATCTTCGCTTCATGCTCATCGCCCATTTTGAAGAATTCTTTTGCGTTGATGGGGGTGTTCGCCCAGCTGATTTCACTTACGTGTACCAGTCCTTCTACGCCCGGCATGATTTCAAGAAACGCACCGTAATCTTCAATATTAACAACTTTACCTTTCACGATATTGCCTTCAACGATTGACTCAGACAATGTATCCCAAGGATGAGGCGTCAATTGTTTTAAGCCGAGGCTGATTCGTTTTTTCTCATCATCAAAATCCAACACAACCACGTTCAGTTTCTGATCGAGTTTCAGTACTTCTGAAGGATGGTTGATACGTCCCCAACTGATATCGGTAATGTAAAGCAATCCATCCACACCGCCGAGATCCAGGAATGCTCCGAAGTCGGTGATGTTCTTAATGGTTCCTTCAAGAACTTGTCCTTTCTCGAGTTTACTCATGATTACCGCACGTTGTTGTTCGATATCACTTTCAATAAGAGCCTTATGACTTACAACTGCATTCTTGATGTTTTCATTGATCTTAACCACTTTGAATTCCATGGTTTTACCAACGAACTGATCGTAGTCCGTTACAGGTTTCACGTCAATTTGTGAACCCGGCAAGAAGGTTTCCATTCCAAACACATCCACGATCAAACCACCTTTTGTTTTGCTGGTAACCACACCGGTAACAATTTCACCTGTTTTATGGATTTCAACAATGCGTTCCCAAGCACGTGTGATGCGGGCCAATTTGCGGCTGAGGTGCAAATGTCCTTCGCGGTCTTCTTTTTCAACCACCATCACTTCAACGGTGTCGCCAATTTTAAGGCCGCCCAGATCACGAAACTCATTTAAAGAAACCAGACCGTCGCTTTTGAAACCGATGTTTACAACCACATCTGTTTTGGTAAGCGCTACAACCTGTCCTTCTACCATTTCGCCATCATTCACTTGTTTGAATGTGCCATCGTAAACAGCATCATACTTTTGGCGTTCTTCGTTTGAATAAATCGCCACATTGCGCTTGTCAACACTCCAGTCGAAATCGTCGTGAGCCGTTTCCACAATGACAGGTGCTTTTGTTGTCGCTGTAACAGTTTCCGCAACATCAGTTGCAGCAGCCTGCTCCTGTGCATCAGCGTTTGAGTTAAGAATTTGATTTTCTGACATAAAAATATCCCGGTTTGTTTTTATTACGGGGGTGCAAATCTACAAAAAAAGGCCCGTTCTGCAAAGGTTTCAACCCATTTCTGCCTGCTTTTTCGGAAACAGAACCCAAATTCCATAGGAAAACGGACTTGTAGTGTGAAATGGCAACAAAAAGTCTTTAAAACGGCCTTGGAACCAGGAGCCAGAGGGGAATTATGAACGTAACCACAAATAAGATCGGGCGAAAAAAGGCATAAGCAGTACCCCACTCATAGCAAGACCGGCCGGAATCCAACACTGTAACAGCCAGAAAATTCCGGCAAGCCAGCATGGATACAGAAAGGATAAAAAACAAAATAAAATACTGTCGTAATGAACATTCTTAAAACTGATCCAATACGCGAAAAAG
>CANGQQ010000068.1 GCA_947456025.1 Chitinophagaceae bacterium
ATTTGGTATCGGAAAACGCATAATAGAAATCACGGCGCAAAGCCTCTTCCGTTAACGAGTTGGCATAAACCGGCATGGACTTCCCCGAGAAAAAGTTGAAGGCACGGATGTCGTCCAGTCCGGCCATGTGATCTTTATGCGGATGGGTAAACACCACGGCATCCAGCTTTTTGACCTGTTGGCGCAGCATCTGGTAACGGAAATCGGGCGTGGTATCAATCACGATCGTGGTCTCCGGCGATTCGATGAGCACACTGCTGCGCAGCCGGCGGTCGCGTGAATCGGCAGAAGTGCACACAGGGCAACTGCAACCGATCATGGGCACCCCGCTGCTGGTGCCGGTTCCCAAAAAAGTGATTTGAAGCGGTGGATACAACACGTTATAAAAATAGGAAATGAATGGCTGTAAGCGTATGAAAAAAACGTTACTTATTCATTGGCTTTGGCGGCGGCACGTGCCACCAGCTCCTCGTACCGCTTTTGCGATTCGGCGGTGAGCATGTCAAACGTAATGCTGATTTGCGGAATCAATTCCACCAGGGTATTGATGCGGCCTTCCAGAATCAGAAACTTGTTCAACACCACCACTTTCTTTTCTTCCAGAATGCAATAGCCGCTTTGAAAGGTTCCCCGTTCGTAACGGACAATATACCCGCTTTCTTCGAGGATGGCTTCCAGTTTATCGAGTGTTGTTTGTGTATATTTCATTGCAGAACGAACTTTTTAGACCCGACCGTCAATTGATGGCTTCCGGTGTTTACAAAATTATCAGAACAATCGGGTTGCACCTTTGATTTCAATCAACCATTTTTCCACAACCGGCTCATCGGGAGGTCATCCGGATCACCGGAATGATCATTTCCTCTAAACTCACGCCGCCGTGCTGAAAGGTGTTGCGGTAATACTGCACGTAGTAATTGTAATTGTTGGGATAACACAAGTACATATCCTCTCTGGCGAAGATAAAACTGGAATTGACGTTGGGCACGGGCAGGCCCACTTCCTTGGGATCACGAAAAGACAGCACTTCCTTGGGATCGAAATTCAAATTGCGGCCGTGCTTGTAACGGATGTTGGTGGTGGTATCCTTGTCGCCAATCACTTTAGCGGGTTTTTGAACACGAATGCTGCCGTGATCGGTTGCTACAACCAGATTGATCTTGCGATCGGCAATCTTACGGAGCGCCTGGTTGAGGGGCGAATGTTCAAACCAACTGAGTGTAATGCTGCGGTAGCTTTTTTCGTCGTTCACCAGCTCCTTGAGCACTTCCATTTCGGTTCGTGCATGACTGAGCATGTCCACGAAATTGTACACAATGATGTTGATATCGTTTTGCAGCAAATTATGAATGTTGTTCACGAGATCCTGTCCGGCCTGATGGTTGAGCACTTTGGTGAACGACACCTTGAGATCGCCTTTCCCCAAACGCTGCAACTGGGCTCTGAAAAAATCTTCTTCGTGTAAGTTTTTCCCGCCGTCATCGGTATCGTTTTTCCATTGGGAAGGGAATTTCTTTTCAATCTCCAGGGGCATGAGTCCGCTGAAAATGGCATTACGGCTGTATTGGGTGGCCGTGGGCAGGATCGAATAGAACGAATCTTCTTCCACAACGCGGAACTGTTCCGAAAAAACGGGCTGTATGGATTTCCACTGATCGAAGCGTAAATTATCGATCAGGATAAAAAACAACGGTATGCCCTTTTCGACAAACGGCAACACTTTCTTCTGAACCAGTGTATGGCTCATGACCGGCACTTCGGGTGTTTTCTGTTGAATCCATCCGGCGTAGTTTTTGGAAATGTATTTGAAGAATTCGTTGTTGGCTTCGTCCTTTTGCGACTGCAGCACTTCGCTCATCTCACGGCTGTCGGTCTTGCTCATTTCCAGTTCCCAGTAGATCAGTTTTTTGTAGATCTCCATCCACTCGGTATAGTTGGGATTGCTGTTGAGCGCCGTAAACAAATGACGGAACTGTTGCTGGTAGGCCGATGTGGTTTTTTCCGAAACCAGTCGCTTGTTGTCAATGATCTTTTTCAAGCTCAACAACACCTGACTGGGGTTCACGGGCTTGATCAAATAATCACTGATCTGCGAACCGATGGCATCGTCCATCAGGTTTTCGGTTTCGTTCTTCGTGATGAGCACCACCGGGATGGAGCCGTTCACCTCCTTGATTTTTGCCAGCGTTTCCAAACCCGTGAGACCGGGCATGGTTTCATCCATCAGCACCACATCCACCGGATGTTCCTTGATGTAATCAATGGCATCAAATCCGTTGGTAACCGTGTGCACATCATATCCTTTGTTTTCAAGAAACAGTTTCTGCGACTGCAAACTTTCAATTTCATCGTCGACCCAGAGAAGCTTAATCAATGCCATTCGTAATAATTTGTAACTAAGGTGTAGGTGAGGATGCTCGTTGACGGAGAACGAACCTCTTCACTTTCGGTCAAATGTAAGATATTCAGATTTGCTTCTGTAGTTTTGTTCCCTTTAGCATAACAAAATCATCTAATCGCTCTGCATGGCTTCCTTCCGAAAAATTGTCAATGATCCGGTGTATGGGTTCATCACATTTGATGACGAACTGATTTACAGGATCTTATCTCATAAGTATTACCAACGACTCCGCCGGATTCATCAAATGGCGCTGGCACACCTGGTTTATCCGGGGGCGGTTCATACCCGTTTGCACCATTCCATGGGCGCGTATCATTTGATGTGTGAAGCCCTGCTGGAATTGAAAAGCAAAAACATCGACATCACACCGGAGGAGGAACAGGCCGCCAAAATTGCCATCCTGCTGCACGATATCGGCCACGGTCCGTTTTCACATGCACTGGAACATGTGCTCATCGAAGGGTTGCACCACGAAGAAATTACATTGCTGTTGTTTGAACAACTCAACCGCGAGTTCAACGGCGCCCTGGAACTGGCCCTGTCGGTCTTCAAAGGCACGTACCACAAATCGTTTTTGCACCAGTTGATCAGCAGTCAGCTCGATGTTGACCGCATGGATTACCTCACCCGCGACAGTTTTTACAGTGGCGTGAGCGAAGGCGTGATTGGCTACGACCGCATCATCAAAATGATGACAGTACGCGACAACGATCTGGTGATCGAAGAAAAAGGCGTGTATTCGATCGAAAAATTTCTGGTGGCCCGCCGCCTCATGTACTGGCAAGCCTATCTGCACAAAACGGTATTGAGTGCCGAAAACATGCTGGTCAAAATTCTGGAACGCGCCAAAATGCTGGCCCGCACCACCACCGGACCCTTCTCCTCCTGCACCACCCTCGACGCGTTTTTGCGAACCGAAGACTCGGCCGCCTTCATCAAAAACAACCTGGATCAATTTTGTGCACTGGACGACTACGACATTCAAAGTTCCATCAAACAATGGTGTGAGCATCCCGATTTTGTGTTACGAACCCTCTGCAACTGGCTGAACGATCGTAAAATGCTCAAGACCCGCTTGCAAATGGAGCCCATCGAAAAAGAAGAAATCGAAGCCATGCAGCAAAAAGCAGCCCAACAGTTGTCTATTTCACCGGAAGAAGCAAAATGGCTGGTATTTGACGGAATTGCTTTGAACAAAATGTACACTCCGGGTGTCGAACAAATCAAAATTCTTTTTAAAGACGGGCGCATCAAAGACATTTCAGAAATTGAATATGTCTTAATCAATTTGGTAAAGGACGGCCCTGTTAAAAAGTTTTACCTTTGCTACCCCGGTGAAATTTTACAGAAGGCAGAGTTCTAAAACCGGCAGCAATCGTTACGCAATTTCTAACACAGAATCAGAACAATGGAGTTTTCAGCAGCGCAGATCGCAATGATTATCAAGGGGAATATTGAAGGAAACCCGCAAACAACCGTTCACTCCTTCGGAAAAATTGAGGAAGCACAAAAAGGCCAGCTGGCTTTTTTGGCCAATCCCAAATACGAAGAATACCTCTATACCACTCAAGCTTCCGTGATTATTCTCAACGAAGACCAAGGTTTGAAAGAGCCGCTGGAAGCCACCATCATTCGTGTGCCCGATGCCTATTCGGCTTTTGCGACCCTGCTCCAGGCTTATGAAACCCTGAAAGCCGGTCAGCTCACAGGCATTCAGCAACCCTCTTTTATTGCCGCAAGCGCGCAACTGGGAGAACAGCATTTTGTAGGGGCCTTTGCCTACATTGGCGAACAGGTGAAACTGGGTAAAAACGTAAAAATTCATCCGCACGTTTATCTGGGCGACCGTGTTGAAATTGGCGACGACTGTATTCTGCATCCCGGCGTTAAAATTTACCACGACTGCAAACTGGGTAATAAAATCACCATCCATGCCGGCACCGTCATTGGCGGAGACGGCTTTGGTTTTGCTCCGCAAAGCGACGGCACCTATAAAAAAGTACCGCAAATTGGCAATGTGGTCATTGAAGACGAAGTGGAAATTGGCTCCAACTGTTCCATTGACCGCGCCACCATCGGCTCTACGGTCATCCATCGCGGTGCTAAACTGGACAACCTCATTCAAATTGCGCACAATGTAGAGATCGGCACCCATTCCGTGATCGCTGCACAAACCGGTGTAAGCGGCAGTACCAAACTGGGCAACCGGGTCATGATTGGCGGACAAGTTGGTATTGTAGGACATATCACCATTGCCGATGGCACCCGTATCAACGCCCAAAGCGGTGTGAGCAAATCGGTCAAAAAAGAAAACAGCATCCTCACCGGATCCCCTGCATTTGATTATACCAGCACCTTGAAAAGTCAGGCCATCTTCCGTAACCTTCCCGAAGTGGAAAAACGAGTGGCCGAACTGGAAATCCTGATCAAGCAACTTTTAGCGGAGCGCGAGCGCATTTAAGACGACCCATTCGGTTGCAGGGCATTAAAACAGATGCGTTTATGCTTTTTTAGTACTTTCGTGCCTCGTATGAACGAATGCAACACAACAATGAACAGTCAGCAACATACGCTGGCAGCTCCAATTACCATTTCGGGAGTAGGAATCCATACCGGCCAATCGGTTACCATGACACTGGAACCGGCCGAACCCAGCACCGGGGTTGTTTTCCAACGCATTGATCTTGAAGGCGCTCCATCTGTAAAAGCCGATGTCGACTTTGTAACGGAAACCAACCGCAGTACCACCCTCTCCAATAATGGCGCTACGGTTCATACCATCGAACATTTGCTGGCAGCACTCGCCGGATGTGAGATCGACAACGTATTAGTAAAACTGAACGGTGCCGAAATCCCCATTTTAGATGGTAGCTCTCAGCCTTTCATAGACGCCATCAGCGAAGTGGGCCGCAAACAACAGGATGCCATCAAAACCTGGTACACCATCGAACACAACATCTACTTCACCGATGAAGAGAAAAATGTGGAAATGGTCGCCATGCCCTCGCATCAATACCGCATCAACACCCTGATCGATTTCAACTCACCGGTTTTGGGAACCCAGCATGCGAGTCTTTCCGGCTTGTCGGATTTCAATACCGAAATTGCGCCCTGCCGCACCTTTTCGTTTTTCCATGAACTGGAATTTCTTTTGAAGAACGACCTCATCAAAGGAGGCGATCTCAACAATGCCATCGTTGTGGTGGATAAGCCCGTAACAGACGCGCAACTGGAAACCCTTTCTCAAAAATTCGGGAAAGAAAAATTTGAGATCACCAGTGAAGGGTACCTCAACAACCTGAAACTGCGTTTCCCCAATGAACCGGCGCGTCACAAACTGCTGGATCTGGTAGGCGATCTCTCTTTGGTGGGTTTCCCATTCAAAGCACACATCATTGCCAACCGTCCGGGTCACGCCAGCAATGTGGCCTTTGCCAAGAAAATAAAAGAACACATCAAGAAAACCCGGTTCAAACAAAACGTACCGGTGTATCATCCCGATAAACCACCGGTTCACGACGTAACCGAAATTGAAAAAATATTACCGCACCGTTATCCGTTTCTGCTGGTCGATAAAATCATCGAATTAAACGAAACCACGATTGTGGGCGTCAAAAACGTGACCTACAATGAGCCGTTCTTCCAGGGGCATTTCCCGGGCAACTATGTGATGCCGGGTGTATTGCAAGTGGAAGCACTGGCGCAGTGCGGAGGGTTGCTGGCTATTCCTAAAAACACAGAAGACAAATACGATACCTATTTTTTGAAAGTGGACAATTGTAAATTCAAACAAAAAGTAGTGCCCGGCGACACCCTGTTGCTGAAAATGGAATTGAAAAATCCCATCCGCCGTGGAATCGTAGAAATGAGAGGAACCATTTTTGTAGGCAGTAAACTGGTTTGTGAAGCCGACCTCACTGCTCAAATTGTAAAAAGACCCAATTAACATGATTAGCCCCCTGGCACATATACACCCCAACGCAACGATCGGAGCCAACGTGACCATCGATCCGTTTACGGTCATCCACGATGATGTGGTGATTGGAGATGGTTCCCATATTATGAGCAACGTGACGGTTTTTCCCTGCTCGCGCATCGGAAAATACTGCACCGTGTTTCCGGGTGCCGTTATTGGTGCTGTTCCACAAGACCTCAAATACAAAGGCGAGTACACCTTAGCCGAAATTGGCGACCATACCACCATCCGTGAATGTGTAACCATCCACCGCGGTACGACCGACAAAAACACCACGAAAGTGGGAAGTCACTGTCTCATCATGGCCTATGCACACATCGCCCATGATTGTGTGGTTGGCGATCACGTAATCTTAGCCAACTCGGTGCAACTGGCCGGACATGTTCAAATTGACGATTACGCCATCATCGGCGGTATGAGTGCGGCGCATCAGTTCACACACATCGGCGCCCACACCTACATTGCGGGCATGAGTGCCATCCGTAAAGATGTGCCTCCCTACGTAAAAGCAGCACGCGAACCGCTGAGTTATGTGGGCATCAACAACGTAGGGTTGAGCAGGAGAGGCTATTCCAAAGAATCGATCGAAGAAATCTTCAAAATCTACCACATCCTGTTTGTGGAAAAGCACATTGTCTCCAAAGCCGTTGAGCTGATTGAAACCATGCTGCCCTCCACAACGATCCGTGAAGAGATTCTTGGCTTTATCAAGAAATCGGAAATCGGTATCATTAAACGTCACAATCAAAATTCCGTTGATGAGGATCTTGCTTTCTGATACCGGAAAACGGTACAACAGAGAATGGATATTTCGTCACCTGACTTACACCTTTGAGAGCGGAAAAGCTTATGCCATCACCGGATCGAACGGATCCGGCAAATCCACGTTATTGCAAATCTTATCGGGAGCACTTACACACAGTGAAGGAAGCGTTGCCTATACGCTTAACGATGAAACAATAGAACCGAATCTTGTTTACAAACATGTTTCAGTTGTAGCCCCTTACCTGGAACTTCCGGAAGAGATGACATTGATTGAATTTCTTGATTTTCACTTCCAGTTTAAACCAATCCTTCCGGGAACAACAGTTGAATCTATTATTGAAACGATTGGGCTGCATAAAGCAAAAGACAAACAAATACGATACTTCAGCAGCGGCATGAAACAACGGGTTAAACTGGCACAAGCCGTGTTTTCCAATACAAGCGCTGTTTTGTTTGACGAACCCTGTACAAACCTGGACTCCGAAGGCTTCGGATTGTATCAGCATTTAGTAGAACAATATTGCAGCAACCGGCTTCTGGTCGTAAGCAGCAACGATAAAAACGAATACCTTTTTTGCAAATTCATTCTACCTGTTGGAAATTTAAACACTTAACTACTCCGGTTTTTTTTAAAATTATTAGATTTCTTTTTTTATTTTCATCTTGCGTTAGCTACCGTATTTTTTACACCTTAAACAAATAAAATGAAAGAAAGATTTTTCTCCCTGCTGTTCTTTTCTGCACAGTCTTTTCTACCACATTTGCGTCAAATGGCATATTAGCCAATTCGCAGCTTAATAAAGTTTCGCCAAACCTGGGTGAATGTTTCACATACATTGGTACATGCGGCGCAAGAACTACTCTATTTATTGTAACAAGAGGAGACCAGCCAATTACTCCGGAAATAAGGAAAAAGACGTTATCGAAGACAAATAATGATTTGTGCAACCAACCCATAAATTTCTAAACTAAAAAAGACCGGAGTGGACTTGCAGGAAAGCACTTCGGTCTTTTAAAAGACTTTTATAAAATGAAACCCCTCCTACTATTGCTATTTACTCTTTTCGTACAACAAACATTCTCACAAGCAGATTCATCAATCTACCGTATTCATTATAAAGTTTCTTATGTATGTGATTCAACAAAGCCTCAATCGATCAAGAGTGATATTATGCTGTTAGATCTATTTGAAGACAGCAGTATATTTTTTAGCATGGACCTGTACGAAAAAGAATTACTTGTAAAACAAGACTCTGCACTTATCGAACAACTCTGTGCTACCGGCATCGTTTACGGCAAAGATTTTGCAAAATATGAATCCAATGGACAAAAAGAGATTTTGTTTCACAACTATAAACTAAACACAATTACGCATTACATGGTTGCTATGTATAATTTTTACTATACAGATTCCATTTCGTTTCCACAATGGACATTACACACCGACACATCCGTTATCAGCGGAATGATTTGTCAAAAAGCAACTTGTACACTGGGCGGACGGAATTATACAGCCTGGTTTCATACAGGAATTGCTGTCTCAAAAGGGCCCTGGAAACTGCATGGTCTACCGGGAATAATCATCAAGGCATACGATCATAAAAACCATTTCACCTATGAATGGTTGAAAAGCGAAGTCATAGAAATTAAATACAATAAATTTAAAGACTACACGCTTCCTGTTAAAAGTAATCTAAAGAAGATTACAAAAAAAGAGTTGTTCGCCCTTTTAAAAGAGGAATACGAAGACATTTCATCTTTCAATCGCAGAATGGGACTGTCAATCGACGTACAGAATCCAATAATAAAACCACCTCGCTATTACAATCCACAAGAATTTGAATAGGTTTTCGCTCGTATGGTTAACAATTGTTCTCAATTTGTGTTTTTTAAACACAAAAGGACAACTTATTATTCAGGGAACAGTTTCCGATTCTTTGAATCGGCCTGTTAATAATGCGAGTATTCACCTCTTCCATTGCGACTCTTTAACGATAAAGAGTTTTACATTTTCAAATACTAAAGGAGCATTTACCTTAGAAGTGCCGGAGCAATCAGCAAAATGGTGTATTGGTATTTCCCTGCTTGGGTACAAGGAAACTACGGTTCGAGTGAATCAAATTAAGAATAATTTACTTCGTGTCACCTTATTGCCTTCGGCCATAAAAGAATTAAAACCGGTTATTGTAGAGTCCCCCAAGTTTCAAATAAAAGGAGATACCCTACTATTCAATGTTGTCCATTACGATCGCAAAGATTTTAAAAGCATAGGGGATATTATCAGAAACATACCCGGGATTACTATTGACGAGCATGGAACCATCTTCTATAACGGGACAGCAATCAGCAATTATTACATCGAAGACTTAGACCTTCTTGATAACCGTTACAGAATTGCCAATGACCATCTGCCCAAACAAATGGTGGAACAGGTACAAATCTATACCAAACACCAGCCGATAAAACTTTTAAACCCTGTCCTAAAAACCAGAAATGTTGCCATCAACCTGAAGCTGAAAGACAATGCGAAAGGAAAATTGATTTCATCTGCAGCTATTGAAACCGGCGGATCCACGCAACAAATACTTTATGACCTCAATTTACTGAACACTTTATTTAGCCGAAAGTATCAAGTACTGATCAATACTACCGGCAACAATTCCGGGAAGGATCAGGAATCAATTCTCACCGGCATTAAGTTAAACAGCTTAGATCCTCTTTCTGATTTTTTTGTAAAGACTAACAGAGTACAAGTTTTGTTTCAACGCCCGTCTTCTCTTTCAAATGAACGTTTCATCCGAAATCAATCTGTCTTTCCCTCGATAAACACGATTGCAAAAAAAGGAAAAGATGGAACGCTAAAACTAAATGCCAACTTTATAAACGAAGGCGTTGCTGTACAGCAAACAACAAAAAGTGCTTATTTTATTACAGACTCAACGATACATTTAACAGAACAAAATCATTTTTTCAAAAACCGGAATCTGGTCAGTGCAGGAGGCAATCATACAATTAACAGCAGAACGATTTATGTTATTAACGAAATAAATTACTTAGGTTATTTCCACTCCTTTGATCAATCTAACACTCAAGGACTGACTGACAATTCACAAAGAGCAGTCGTGCCGGAAGAAACATTGAAGCTGAAATCGAAATTTATTAGCACGATAGGAAAAACCATTTTAAGTGGCGGACTGCTGTACAAACACCAAAAAATAAACCAACGTCTACAAGTCGACCCCGGAATGAATCCCATTTTACTGAACAATTCCACACCCTATAATTCCTTTCTCCAATCCATTCAAGAAAAACAACATGAAGCACGTGGATTTTTGCATGTCATCAACACACTAAAAAAAATCCAGATTCAAACAGGAATTGAATTCGAAATTAAAAAAAACCACTTCGACAGATCGATAAAATTAAAGAGCGGTACATTACTGCTTACACCATCAAACTATGCAGATGCCGCTTTGACAAATGTCAGCACTACGATAAATGCTATTTCAAAATTCAGCTACAAGTTTAACAAATGGGATTTGAGTCTGAATATTCCGGTTGGCTACGCATACATGTCTTTAAACACCAATCTTAGAACGATAAAAAACACAATCCCGTTTATAAACCCAACATTTGGTATCGTTTACAATTTCAACGAATTTCATCACATTGAAGCGTTTCTTTCTCATGAGCAAACATGGCAAAGCGATTTAAACCGAATTCCATTTGAATACTTCCCAAATTATCGCAATATATTTTCAGGATCGTTTGAAACGTTACCGGTATCCGGAATCAGAACGCTTTCACTTGCATACAAGTTAGCCGAACTTGGCAAAGGTGTTAATCTCTATACAGACTATCATATTTCAAGCACTAAAAACAACATAACCGATCAATTTATAGCAGACGAAAGTGTACAGAGCTACAAGTTTGCTGTACTTTCCAACCAAACTATGAGTCACAAAGGAAATATCACGTTGACAAAAACGCTTAAAAGACTCAGGTCATCACTCAGTCTGAAAACCTCTTTTTTAAAATCGGAATACAACCAATATCAACAAAACAATCAAACGAACTTTACATTATCTGAATACTTCTTTCAACTGGAGGGATCGACCAAATTCGGAAAGCATCTGTCACTGGACTACAATTCCCGCTTATCTTTCAACAACACGGCTATTGGAACTCAAAATATTGGATTTAAAAAAACAGAAATTCGAATAATCCCCACGATTTTTATTCTTAAAAACAAAATAGGCATCAAAAACGAGCATCACTACTTCCGGGCAAAGGGACCCGGCAATTTTGGAAGCTACTATATCACAAATCTGAATGTGGCACTTTTCCTGAAAAAGAAACGTATAGATTTAAGTTTTCAAAATCTAACAAATCAAAAAGTATATTACGAATTTTTCAGTTCCGGAAACTTACAAACGTGGAACATTTATCAACTACGGCCTTTTCAAGCATCATTGAACTATTCCTTCTTTTTTTAAATTACCACTTACTCGCAATAAGCAAATTGAGATCGGTGTATTTTAAGTCGAAGCGCTGACTGAGATAAATATTCGTGAGGGCCCCTTTGAACAGATACACCCCGTTGCGGATGTTCAGTTTGTGCCACAATAATTTTTCCAGTCCGCCTTCATCCGCAATCTCCAACAACAACGGCATCAACACATTGCTGATCGCCTGAGAAGCCGTACGGGCAAAGCCACTGGGAATATTGGGCACACAATAATGGATCACTCCA